>JALTMS010000110.1 GCA_027001345.1 Acidobacteriota bacterium
CCTATCGCCTGCTCCACCGGGACGGGCGTATCCTGACGGTTCTCGACTACACCACCATCCGCCGCAACGATGCTGGCGAGATCACGCACTACATCGGCTACATCGTCGATATCACCGAGCAGCGGCGCGTGGCGCATCAGCTCGAAGAGCAATTGCGCTTCTCGCGGGCTCTCAATCGTATCGCCGACGCGATCCTCGCGGAGGCCGACGCGGAGGGCCTGCTCGACACCATCGCCCGGCTGCTGGGCACGATTCTGGAGACCGACCGCGCGCTGATCTACGACATCTGTTTCGATCGCGGCGTGGCCGACGGCCTGTGCGAGTGGATCAACCCCGCGTGTGCGGGCATCACCCCGACCAGAGCTTCCTATCCTCTGCAAATGTTTCGGGGCGGCGTCGAATTCCTGCGAAGGACGAAGAGCTGGCTGGAGAGCCACGACCACAGCCCCCATCCGAGCCTGATGGAGGATGGCTCGGTCGATACCCTGCACGGCGAGATGCGCATTCGCAGCCTGCTGTGGTATCCCTTCTTCTTCCGCGACAACGGCTACTACCTGCTGGTGCTCAACCAGGTGCGGGAGGGGCGGGATTGGAAGCCGGAAGAATTCGTCTTTCTCGATGCCGTCACGCGGCAGGTCAACCTGGCCCTGCAAAAGCTCGAGTTGCTCGACGAGTTGCAGCAGACTCAGAATCGACTGGTGCGCCGCGAGCGCATGGCGGCGGTCGGTCAGCTCTCGGCCGGGATCGCCCACGACTTCAACAACATCCTCACCGCCATCCTCGGCGTGACCGAGCTGCTCGAGCAGCGCGGCGATCTACCTGCGGAAGTCTGCGACAATCTCCGCCTGGTCAGTGCCTCCGGACGCCGCGCCGCGCGACTCGTCCGCCAGTTGCTCGACTTTTCGCGACGCACGGTCCGTCAGCCCCGAGTCCTGGATCTGCGCGAACTGTGTCGAGACACGGTCGCCTTCCTCCAGCGAATCCTTCCTGAAACGATCGACGTGGAACTGGTGACGACGCCCGATGAGATGCTGGTCGATGGCGACCGGGTCCAGCTTCAGGAGGTGCTGACCAACCTGGTGGTCAACTCCCGTGACGCCATGCCGATGGGCGGCAGAATCGAGATTCGGACCGAGCGCCTGTCCGCCGTCGATGAGGCAAGCTGCGCGATCTGCGGGGCCACCATCCGGGGGGAGTGGATTCACCTCCAGTGTCGTGACAGCGGCACAGGCATCGCAGACCATCATATCGAGCGCGTCTTCGAGCCCTTTTTTTCGACCAAGCAGGCCGGCGAGGGCGCTGGCCTGGGGCTGGCCCAGGTGGCGGGTATCGTCGGCCAGCACGATGGACACCTGACGGTTTCCAGTGAGCCCGGCAAGGGCACGACCTTCTCGCTCTATCTCCCGCCTCTCGACCATGCCGGGCCGGAGCCCCGGTCCGAGAGCCAACCCACCACCACTCAGGGACGAGGCGAGAGGATTCTGGTAGTCGAAGATGATCCGATCGTCCGCAGGGTCACCGCCGCGATGCTCGAAAGCCAGGGCTACACGGTGAACACGGCTCCCGGCGGTCGCCAGGCCCTCGAGCGTATTTCCCGGGAGGATTTCTCGCTGGTTCTGTCGGACATGGTGATGCCAGACATGGACGGCCTGGCCCTGCTACGTCAGCTCCGAACCGCCCGGCCCAACCTGCGCCTGGTGATGATGAGCGGCTATCCCCTGGGTGACGAGAGCCGCGAACTGGTGGAACGTGGAGAGATGTGCTTCATCCAGAAGCCGGTCGGCCTGCCCG
>JALTMS010000111.1 GCA_027001345.1 Acidobacteriota bacterium
GTGGCGTTGCTCGAGGGCATGCGGGCGGGGGAGATCCCCGGTCAGGCGGCGCTGGTGGTCACCGACCGGGCCGACGCCCCGGGCCTGGCCAAGGCCGCGTCATTCGGTGTGCCTACAACGGTGGTCGATCGCAAGGGCTACAAGGGACGCCGGGACGAACACGACCGGGCGGTGGGCGATGCCCTCGAGGCCGCCGGCGTGGATCTGGTCTGTCTGGCGGGCTACATGCGGATTCTCGGTGCGGCCTTCGTCGAGCGCTTCGCGGGCCGGATGATCAACATCCACCCGGCGCTGCTGCCTGCGTTTCCCGGGCTTCATGCCCAGCGCCAGGCTCTCGAGCAGGGGGCGCGGATCAGCGGCTGCACCGTGCACTTCGTCGATGCCCAGGTGGACCACGGTCCGACCATCGTGCAGGCTGCCGTACCCGTCCTGCCGGATGACACGGAACAGAGCTTGTCCGAGCGCATCCTCGAGCAAGAGCACCGGGTCTACCCCCTGGCCTTGAAGTGGCTGTGCCAGGGTCGGGTGCGGGTCGAGCAGGGGCGCGTCGTGCTGGAGGGTGAGGCGGTCGAGCCCCCGCTTTCGCTGATGGTACCCGGCCCCGACGCTTGACGGCGGGGCCCAGAGAGGCTTGACTGGGCAACAGAAGGGGGCCAGAGGAGAGGCTCCGCATGAAGATTCCCCGTTTGCTGCTCGTGCCGGTCCTGGGGGCCGGTCTTCTTTTTCTCTGCGCCACTATGGCCGTCGGCGCGGAGCGCAAGCCGGAGGTTCACGGCACCTTCGACGGCGATCCGATGTACACGGTTCTGCCTGCCGACGCGATTCCGGCGATCCGCGAGCCGAAGATCGTCAGCGCTGCCGAGGCGGCCGATCAGATGGCCGCCGACGAGCCGGTGATCGGCGTGGTGATCGGCGGGCAGGCCCGGGCCTACTCCACCTGGCAGCTCGACGCCCACGAGATCGTCAACGACGAGCTGGGAGGTGCGGCCATCGCCGCGACCTGGTGACCGCTGTGCCATACGGGCGTGGTTCACGCCCGCAAGATCGGTGATCAGACCCTGACCTTCATCGTCTCCGGCAAGCTCTGGCGCAACAGCCTGATCATGCAGGACGTGGAAACGGGCTCCCTGTGGAGCCACGTCACGGGCGAGGCCCTCGAGGGCAAGCTGGCCGGCAAGCACCTGGAGCTGTTGCCCTCGGTGCAGACCACCTGGTCGCGCTGGCTCGCCGCACACCCCCAGACCACCGTCCTGGCCAAGGAGCGGCCGGTCGCCGGTTCGCGCTACGAGAAGTACGCGGCCGACCCCAGGCGGGCCGGACTCTTCCGCACCCGGGCCCAGCTCCGGCGCCTGGGGGCCAAGGAAATGGTGCAGGGCGTCGCCTGGGAGGCCGAGGCCGTGGCGGTGACCGATGCCCGGCTCTCGAAGACGGAGCCCTTCGTCGTGGCCGAGACGGAAGGCGGCGGGCGCTTGCTGATGCTGCGCGAGAGCGACGAGGGTGTGCGCGCCTGGTTGCTGCCGGCCGGGGCCCTGCCGGAGAACCTGGCCCTGGGGGACGGGCGGCTGGTGGTCGGAGAGCAGCCCTGGGACCCCGCGGCGGCGGGAGGACGGGAGATGGTCGTGCGTCAGGCCTACTGGTTTGCCTGGGTCTCGTTCTACCCGGATACGAAGCTGCTGCGCTGAGCGGGGGGAGATGGCGGATTGGGCTCATTCTTCCCCGAGGGTAGAATGGGCGGCCCGCCGTCGCCCCCCCCGCTCAGCGCAGCAGCTTCGTATCCGGGTAGAACGAGAC
>JALTMS010000112.1 GCA_027001345.1 Acidobacteriota bacterium
GTGCTGCACCGGGTCCGGGTCGAGGCCGGCCGGCTGGCGGTCGGTGACCGGGTGCTGGCGGAGGTGGATGCGGCGGGTCGGATGGGGGCTCGGCGGCATCACACGGCGACGCACCTGCTGCATGCGGCGCTGCGGGAAGTTCTCGGCTCCCACGTCAAGCAGGCTGGCTCCCTGGTTGCTCCCGAGCGCCTGCGCTTCGACTTCAGCCACTTCGAGGGGATCGGCGAGGAGGAACTGGCCGCCATCGAGGCTTTCGTCAACCGGGCCGTGATGGCGGACTACACGGTGGAGACTCGGGAGATGCCGCTCGAGCAGGCGCTGGAGTCCGGAGCGATCGCCTTTTTCGGGGATCGCTATGGGGAAACGGTGCGTGTGGTGCGAATCGATCCGGTGAGCACCGAACTGTGCGGCGGCACCCACGTGGCTCGGACCGGTCAGATCGGAGTGGTGCGGATCGTCTCCGAACGCGGTGTGGCTGCGGGCGTACGGCGCATCGAGGCGGTGGCGGGCATTCCGGCGCTGGCCGCCGTGGCGGCCGACCGTCGTCTGCTGGCAGAGATCGCTCGCCACCTCGGCGCTGGTGGCGAGGACGTGCTGACCGCCCTCGATCGTCGCCTCGAGCGGCTGCGCCGCCTCGAGAAAGAGGTCGATGCTCTGCAACTCAAGCTCGCGCGGGGTGAGAGTGGGCAGGGTGCGGCGGCAGTGACCGTGGGAGATCTGAAGGTCATCACCCGCCGGGCCGAGGGTCTCGAGCGGGGACAGCGCCGGGAACTGGCCGATTCCCTGCGCCTGCAGGATCCGGCTGCCGTGGTCGTCCTCGGCGCCGCAGATGGTGGCAAGGCCTCGCTCCTCGTGGCTCTCGGCAAGACCGCCGCCGAGCGGATCGACGCCCGGAAGGTGATTCGGGTGCTCGGTCCACTGGTCGGTGGCGGTGGGGGCGGACGGCCCGACCTGGCCGAGGCGGGAGGCAAGCGTCCCGAAGCCATCGACCAGGCCCTGGCCGCGGCTCCCGGGGCGGTCGAGGAGCTACTGGCCTGAGTTCCTGGGTCGGACCTATCTTCCTGAAGATGAAGACTGTTCTTCCGTACTGCGGGGCGGTCGTCGGGAGCCTGCTGCTGCTTGCCTCCCCGGCTCCGGTGAGGGCCGGCCAGGAGCCGCCGTCGGCTCCACTCGCGCCCTACCAGCGGCTGATCGAGACCGTCGCCGAACGCCACGGGCTCGACCCCCGTCTGTTCGCCGCGCTGGTGGAGACCGAGTCGGCCCGGCAGTCCGGGGCGGTCTCGACTGCCGGTGCCGTCGGCCTGGCCCAACTGATGCCCGAGACGGCCCGTCGCTTCGGGGTTCGGGACCCCGCCAATCCGGAAGACAATCTCGATGGTGCCGCCCGCTATCTGCGCTGGCTGCTCGATCGCTTTCGGGGACGTGTGGACCTCGCCCTGGCGGCTTACAACGCGGGGGAGGGGGCTGTCGATCGGCATGGCGGGATCCCGCCCTACCGGGAAACGATGACATTCGTTACGAAAGTGATGACGCGGGCGGGCCTTCGTCGAGTCCCCGGCAGGACTCCGCCCGGGCCCGCGCGGCTCGTTCAGCGCCCGGACGGGACTCTCGTGATCACCAACCGGCCCCCGGGAGCTGATCGCTAAGTTCCGTATTTGCTGTTGTTTGCCAGGTCTTTCGTCGCCGCTGTCGCGGGCCGTGCGATTTTGAGAAAAAGGTTCTTGACTCCCCTTCGCTTCGGCGTACTTTCCGCTCGAGCCGGAGTAGCTCGCCGGTCCCCCGGTGGCGGCTGCGGCGCGAAAGGTCAAAACTTGAACAGCAAACAAAAGAAAGGGGGTCGGTTCGTCGGGTCAGGCAAAACAAAGCAGATCAAAACGAAGCAAAAAAGAAGTTGGTAGAGAGACGGTAACCAACCAAGGAAAAGGAGCCATTCAATGAGGAAGCTGATCTACGCCGCTCTTGCTACGGCGGTGCTTCTCTCCCTCGGGTGTGCAATCACTAACTACCCGGTCATTTTCGATTCTCGTGGTCCCTGGGGCGACAGCGTCCTTGAGGATCAGTACGAGCAGGCTTACATCATCCCCAGCTCCCAGATCGCGACCATCTTCTCCGATGGTTCTGATGAGCTCTACACGCTGGTGGCCCAGGATTGGAAGGGCGATCAGTGGCTGAAGACCTACAACAACTTCGACGCTTCCGGCGCCATCAACTTCCTGGACCAGACCTACTGTGATCCGAACCGGCAGACCGACTGCGCCGTCTGGACCGCCTGGAACGCCGATCTTCCCGACGCCTATCCCCACGGTTCCGCCCACGATCCTGAGGGTGGCCCGGGCAACAACGTCACGGACGATCCGTTCGACGGCACCATGGACGACAGCTGCTCCGGCGCTCGTTCGCTCTCTCTGCTGCTGAGCATGGGCTCCCGCATCGGTGAGTGCGGCAGCGGCGTCTGGGCCGACAAGCAGAACGCGGCTTTCGAGTTCAGCCTCCTTGAGCAGGTTTCCTTCCGCGGCAAGGACGTCTACGAGCTTCCTATCGACAGCTCCATCGCCTCCTTCACCCTCACGGGCCAGGATGGCACCGTTGGTGAGGCCCCGATTTATGGCCGCTTCAACGGTTATGTCGACAGCGAGCTGCGGCTGGCTTTCCCCGTCACCCCGAACATGAAGTACCAGCTGCGCGCCCTCGAGAACTGGGTCGACGCTCATGGCAGCTACATTCAGGTCGATGTGACCTACGGCTCCATGAACGCCAGCTTCAACGTCAACGTCCAGACCCTCGCCGATCGTTTCTGATCTGCTAGCTGACGGACGACGTGAAGGAAACTGAATACAACGATAGGAGCGAGAAACCATGAGGAAGCTGCTCTACAGCGTGCTCTGCCTGGCCCTGCTTGCCTCCCTGGGCTGCGCGATCACCAACTACGGCGTCATCACTGACGACCGTGCTGACTTCTCCGGTGTCATCCGGACTGGCCACAAGGCCTACGTGACCCCGACTTCTCAGATCGCCACGATCTACAGCGACGGTTCTGACGAGCTGTTCACGATGGTTTACCAGAACCAGTACGCTGACCGTAAGCTCTACACCTTCAACAACTTCGATCCGACCGCGTCTGTCCTCTTCCTGGACCAGACCTACTGCGACTGGCGTTATGAGGGCTGTGAGATCACCCGCGCCTGGGATCCGCACCAGGATGAGCTGGATGATCCGTTTGACTTCGAGTTCTTCGAGGATTGTTCCGGCGCCCGCTCCCTGAGCCTGCTCGTTTCCCAGAGCAGCCGCCTCGGTGAGTGTGGTGATCGCGTCTTCGCCGACCTGCAGAACCTGGCCGGTGAGTTCGCCGACCTGCCCGTCACCCAGTTCCGTGGCGAGGCCGCCTACGTGATTCCGGTCAACGCCGGTAACACCAACGTGACCGTCACCACCCCTGAGGGTGTGACCGCCAGCGTCCCGCTTTACGGCCAGTTCACCGGTTTCGTGACCGAGAAGCTCCAGGTCGTGATCCCGATGACTCCGAACATGAAGAGCCAGCTGAACTGGGCCCGTAACTTCGTGGACCAGAACGGCAACCTCGGCACCGTGGAGATCCAGTACGGCTCCCTCAACGGCACTGTCAGTGTGGCAGTGGCCCGCGACGGCCTGCTCCACAACGCGAACCGCTTCTGATCTGAGTTTCACCGCCTGACTTGACGCAGGGGCGGCCTTCGGGCCGCCCCTTTTTTATTCCCGCATCGGCTCGCAGGAATACATGATCGTTCGCCGGCTCCCGTCATGATCCCGGAGAGAGGAAACAAGGGTCCGAGCTGGGGGAATATTCGGCCAATTTCTCCTTGCGCGCTGCCCGTCTCCCCGTACCTTCCCGGAACATTCGTCAGAGAAACCACAACAAGGAGCCACTCATGCGCAAGACGATGTATCTGGTTTTGGCCGTTGGTCTTCTGGGGAGCCTCGGCTGCGCCATCACGAACTATCCGGTGATCTTCGACAGCCGCGGTCCGTGGGCCGACAGCGTGCTCGAGGATCAGTACGACCAGGCCTACATCATCCCCTCCTCCCAGGTCGCCACGATCTACTCGGACGGTTCCGACGAGCTGTACACCCTGGTCGCTCAGGACTGGAAGGGCGATCAGTGGCTCTACACCTACAACAACTTCGACGCCACCGGCGAGGTGCTCTTCCTGGACCAGACCTACTGCGATCCGAATCGGCAGACCGACTGCGCCGTCTGGACCGCCTGGAACCCGGATCTGCCCGACGCCTACCCCCACGGCTCGGCCCACGATCCCAACGGTGGGTCCGGCAACAACGTCACCGACGATCCCTTCGACGGAACGCTGAACGAGGACTGCTCGGGTGCGCGCTCCCTGTCGCTGCTGTTGTCGATGACCAGCAGGGTCGGTGAATGCGGCAGCGGCCTGTGGGCGGACAAGCAGAACGCGGCCTTCGAGTTCAGCCTGCTGGAGGCCGGCACTTTCCGTGGTCGCGATGTCTATGAACTGCCGATCGACAGCTCGATCGCGTCGTTCACCCTCAACGGCCAGGATGGTTCGGTGGCCGAGGCGCCGATTTTCGGTCGCTTCACCGGCTACATCGACAAGGACCTGCGGCTGGCCTTCCCGGTGACGCCCAACATGAAGTACCAGCTCCGTGCTCTCCAGTCATGGATCGATGCCCACGGCAGCTACATCCAGGTGGATGTCAACTACGGGTCGCTGGCAGCCAGCTTCGATCTCCAGGTCGACACCCTGCCCGAGCGTTTCTGATCGCGCGACGACGACATCCAGACATGCAAAGTGAGAACAAGGAGCCCACAGCGATGAAGAAGATGATGACCTACGGCCTGCTGAGCCTGCTGCTACTGACCTCTCTCGGTTGCGCGATCACCAACTACGGTGTGATCACCGACGACCGGGCCGACTTCTCCGGTGTGATCCGTACCGGCCACAAGGCCTACGTCACCCCGAGTTCCCAGATCGCGACGGTTTACTCCGATGGTTCGGACGAGCTGTTCACGATGGTCTACCAGAACCAGTACGCCGACCGCAAGCTCTACACCTTCAACAACTTCGATCCGACCGCCTCGGTCCTCTTCCTGGATCAGACCTACTGCGACTGGCGCTACGAGGGCTGTGAGATCACCCGCGCCTGGGATCCGCACCAGGACGAGCTGGATGATCCGTTCGACTTCGAGTTCTTCGAGGACTGTTCCGGTGCCCGCTCGCTGAGCTTGCTGGTCAGCCAGGACAGTCGCCTCGGTGAATGCGGCGACCGCATCTTCGCCGACCTGCAGAACCTGGCCGGCGAGTTCGCCGACCTGCCCGTCACCCGCTTTCGGGGTGAGGCGGCCTATGTGATCCCGGTCAACTCGGGCAACACCAGCGTGACCGTCAGCACCCCCGAGGGCGTCAGTGCCAGTGTGCCGCTCTACGGTCAGTTCACCGGCTTCGTCACCGAGAAGCTGCAAATCGTCGTGCCGATGACCCCGAACATGAAGAGCCAGCTCAACTGGGCTCGCAATTTCGTCGATCAGAACGGCAACCTGGGGAGTGTGGAGATCCAGTACGGCTCCCTCAACGGCACCGTCAGCCTGGCGGTGGCCCGCGACGGCCTGATCCACAACGCCAACCGTTTCTGACTGTAGATCATCACGAAGCGTCCACTCGAGGCGGCCCCCGCGGGGGCCGCCTTTTCTCGTCAGCCCGGGCCGGACCTGACAGTGGTCGCCGGGCATGGAGGTAAGTCGCTGACAATGAGCCTCTTATTCCCCTGGCGCGTTGGCTGACATTTCTTTTTCCGAACTTATCCGTTGCACATCGGTCTGGTCACCGTAACGTCCTAGCAGCGTTACCCGAGCCCGTGTGCCCTTCCTGGGGAGGGAGGTACCGGTCAGGGGTGCAGGACGAGTCAGTGAGAGACGACACGGATTGGGACGGGGGACCGAAAGGAGCACCGGATGCACCGCGTGGCAGGTTTGACCGTAACGCTGGTTTTGATGGCAGTGATGGCAGGGCTCTCGCTGGGCTGTGCCGTGACCAATTACCCCGTGATCTTCGACAGCCGCGGGCCGTGGGGCGACTCCGTGATGGATAGCTTCTACGACGCCGCCTACATCGTTCCCACCTCGCAGATCGCCACGATCTACTCGGATGGCTCCGATGAGCTGTTCACGGTGCTCTCCCAGGACTGGAAGGGTGACCAGCGGCTGAAGACCTTCAACAATTTCGATTCGACGGCGACGGTGCTCTTCCTCGACCAGACTTACTGCGACCCCAATCGCCAGACCGACTGCGCGATCTGGACCGCCTGGAACCCCGATCTGCCCGACTCCTATCCCCACGGTTCGTCCAGCGATCCTGGTGGGGGACCGGGCAACAACGTCACCGACGATCCCTTCGACGGTGATCTCGACGATTCCTGCTCGGGTGCCCGGTCGCTGTCGATGCTGCTCAGCCAGACCTCCAGGGTCGGCGAGTGCGGTAGTGGCCTGTGGGCCGACAAGCAGGCATCAGCTTTCGAGCTGTCCTTGCTCGAGGCGACGAGCTTCCGCGGTCGGGATGTCTACTCGATTCCCGTCGATTCCAGCATTGCCACCTTCGACCTGACCGATGCCGACGGCAACGTGGTCCGCGCACCGATCTACGGCCGTTTCCAGGGCTACCTGGACCAGGATCTGCGGGTCGCCGTTCCGGTCGGGCCGAACTCCCGTTACCAGCTTCGCTGGCTCGACCACTACATCGATCAGCATGGCAACTACATCGATCTGCACGTGACCTACGGCAGCCTTCAGGCTGATTTCAAGGTGCGCGTGGAAATGGTGCAGAACGTCCTCGATAGAATGTAACTTTGCAGCTCGTCTCGGGAGGTTTTCCCGGAGTGCACGAGCGACGCAATCATGTGCCCGCGAATGGAAGGGGCGCCCGGCAGGGCGCCCCTTTCCGTTTCCTCTACTGCGCAGGCGCCGGGCTGCACTCAGGTCTCCAGGCCCGGGCGGCGGCCACGGCGGCGGCGGGATCGATCAGGCCATGTCCAGAGGCGGCGTCGAAGCCCTCGGGCGGCAGGTCGCGAGCGGTCTGACGGATGATCCGCTCGACCTCCCATACGGGCATCTCGGGGGCCACCTGGAGGATCATCGCGGCCACCCCGCCGACCCAGCCGACCGACATCGAGGTGCCGGAGGCGAGGGTCAGCGAGCGGGGGCCTCCGCCAGTGGGTACCGGCACTTCCCAGCCAGGCGCCGTGACGTCGGGGAAGGGGACTGCCGGGGAGCAGGGGTTGGGTCCCCGGGAGGAGGGCTTGATGATCTTTCCGTGGCGGTCGATGGCGGCGACCGAGAGCGGGCCGAGCCCGAAGGGGCAGAGCCCGGCCAGGGCCGCAGGAGTCTGGCCGGAAGCCGCATCCGGACCGTCGTTGCCCGCCGCGAAGACGGGCACGATGCCTGCTGCCCGCAGCGCCTGGACCATGGGACGGTCTCGAGGGTCGCACGAGGCCTT
>JALTMS010000113.1 GCA_027001345.1 Acidobacteriota bacterium
ACCTGCATCACCTCGGGTCCTCCGTGCCGGCTGACCACCACTCTCCTGGCGTCGCTCTCTTTCATCCTCGCTCCATGCCCAGCGCGCGCATCTTCTTGTAGAGCGAGCTGCGCTCGAGACCCAGCTCCCGTGCGGTGGCGCTCATGTTGCCGCCGTGCCGCTCGAGGACCGCGGCAATGAACTCCCGCTCGAAGGCGGCCACCGCCTCCGACAGTCGGCCCCCTCCCGCCAGGGCCCCGGTGGGGCTCGCCGTCTGCCGGCCCAGGTGGTCGCGCACCATGCGGGCATCGATCACCTCGCCTTCGGCGAGGATGACCAGCCGCTCCATCAGGTTGCGTAGTTGACGCACGTTACCCGGCCAGCTCTGGGCGGCCAGCACCTCGAGGGCGTCGTCGCCCAGGGTCACGGGCGCCGCCCGCCCGCACTCCCGGCAGGCCCGCTCGAGAAAGTGTCGGGCCAGCAGCGGGATGTCCTCCCGCCGCGCCCGCAGGGGCGGGACTTCCACGATGAACTGCTCGAGGCGATAGAAGAGGTCCTGGCGGAAGCGTCCTTTTCGGATCTGCCCGGCCAGGTCCCGGTTGGTGGCGGCGACGATGCGGGCATCGACCTGGATCGTACTCTCGGCGCCGACCCGCTCGATCTCCCCCTCCTCCAGGGCCCGCAGCAGTTTGGCCTGGGCGGGCAGGGGAATCTCGCCGATCTCGTCGAGGAAGAGTGTGCCTCCGGAAGCTCGCTCGAATCGTCCCCGCCGGTGTTGTACCGCGCCGGTGAAGGCGCCCTTGACGTGGCCGAAGAGTTCCGCCTCGAAAAGCTCGGCGGGTACGGCGGCGCAGTTGACCCGCACCAGCGGTCCGCTCGCCCGGGGTGAGAGGCGATGGATCGCCCGGGCCACCAGCTCCTTGCCCGTGCCGTTTTCTCCCAGCACCAGCACCCGTGTTGCATGCCGGGCGATCTTTTCGATGGCCTCCCGCAGCGCCCGCACCGCCGGACTGCTGCCGAGGATTTCTTCTGTCGGGGGCGCTCCCACCGGAGCCTCGCGTTCGGCCCGGTCCCGGGCGCTTTCGAGGGCGCGCCGGAGGCGCAGCAAGATCGCCTCGGCCGAGGGCGGCTTTTCGAGGAAGTCCCAGGCTCCCGCCTGCACCGCCCGCACCGCGTTGTCCAGCCCCGCGTGAGCCGTCAGCACGATCACCGGCGGCGCCCCCTCCTCCTCGGCCAGAGCGTCGAGTACGCCGAAGCCGTCGAGCCGCGGCATGGACAGGTCGAGGATCACCGCGTCGATGCCGCCCCGGCGCAGCAGCGACACGGCCTCCACCCCGTCCCGGGCCTCGCTCACCGCATAGCCCTCCTGCCGCAGGGTGCGCGAGAGGGTGTTGCGCAGGTTGGCCTCGTCGTCGGCGATCAGGATTCGCGCCATCGTTACTGTTCCTCCCCGCCCTCCATCGGTGCCCGGTCGCAGCGTAGCACGCGGGTCCAGGCTACCGGCCCGAACCCTGTGATCATCCCATGCCCCTCTTCGCTCTCCCCGGGTATCCGTAGGCCAGGGATTGCCGAGAATGGAATATGTTCGGCTTCGTTGGCAAGCTGCCGTTGTTCGACGCGCCAGGCGATTCGAGGTGCGACATCGGGAGCGGTGAGTGCGCCCTCCCGAGTGCGCGGAAGATGGCTTCCTTCGTTAGCTGTCGTTCAGTCGCACGTGGGAACGTTGCGAAGTGTACCGTCGGCAGACCAGTCGCCCGGATGGCAGGGAGCGCCTTCGGCACGGGCGAGGTACCACAAGGCT
>JALTMS010000114.1 GCA_027001345.1 Acidobacteriota bacterium
GCTCTTTGCCGCCCAGGGGGAGATCGCCTCGACCTTCCAGACCCGGGACGAGATCGAAGGTTGCCTGGCGGCAGCGGGATTCGAGAGCTGGGAGGTGAGAGACCTGTTCGACATCTATCGGATCGTGGTCGCCACGCGCTCGTCGTCGTCCTCGCCGAGCGGTGATGGCCGGACGCCTGGTTGATCGGCTTCGGGCTCGCGTCCTGTCAACCCCGCCGCGCCTGGCACGTCGAACAGGAGCCGGGACGATGGCAGGCCGAGGGAGAGGGTATGAGAGTCGTGCGCGGCGTGGTTATCCTGTTTCTGGTGATGGCAATCGGTATTTGCCACGCCGTGCAGTACGAGTACGTGCGCCTGCCGTCGGAGTCCACCGACGGCGGCACCCTGGCGGTCAAGCTCAGCTTTCCGGACAGCGCGGCGCAGGACCGCTACGAAGATGGGGCGCCCGTGGTGACCCACATGCGCGGTGGTTCGGGAGCGGGAGGGTTTCCCGACTGGGATCGGCTGGTCGAGCAGGGGTTCGTGGTGGTGCAGTTCAACTTTCCCGGCGGCTCGGGTGAGGGGCAGACCAGCGACGGGACCTACGACTACCGCGGCCCGAAATGCCTGCTCGCCGCGCGGGACGTGCTGCTCTTCACTCTGGGGCGCAAGACCGATGCGCTGGGACGGACGATCGACGAGGTGGTGGGACGAGCGGTGCACACGGACCTGGCCGGTTTCTATGCCTTGTCCAACGGCGGCAACCTGGCCCCGGCGGTGATGGATCTCTACAGCGAAGATCTGCTGGGCCTGCGCCTGTCCGTCTTCTGGGAGAACGCCATGGGTACCCAGCCGGCGACGGGAGAACTGGGGTCGGTGCGCCTCGACTGCGATCCCGACATCGACGGCGACGGCAACGGCCAGCTCGACGATGACGGACGGAATCCACGCTACGACTCGGTGAGCGGCTACGCCTACCCCGAGCAGAGCCTCGACTACTCGGAGCTGGCCTGGGACAGCACCTTACGCCGCGTGTTCAATGACGCCGCCGGGCTCTACCCGCCAGCGGTTCGCTATGGAGAGCTCTTCCTCGACGGCAACGCCAACGGTGCCTACGACCACCGGCCCGGCGAGCGCTCCTGCCCCGACATCGATCTCGATGGGGCGATCGAGGTCGACGAAGACTTTCCCTTCAGCAGTCGGACCATCTTCCTCGGTCCCGACCAGCCGCTGACCCACTACTCCGAACCCGCCACCCGCTACCTGGCGGCCCATCCCGAGATCTTTCCCGGCGGCGTGTGGCCCGAGTGGGTGGCCACGCCGGCCGAGGCGGCCGACTACTGGGCGGACCGGGCGGGTGCCAAGCATCTTCACCTGCTCGAGGCTTACCGCCGCAGTGTCCGGACCATCGTCACGTTCGCTTTCGTTCCCCACTCTCACGTCACTGACGATGCGGACGACAGTCGACTGACCGTCGATGGGCTCAGCGCCTCGGGGTTGTGGGTGCGCATCGGTGCCGACAGCGCCTACATGGCCGCCGTCAATGGCTCGGTGCCCGGTGACTACCAGGAGAATCCGGCCAACATGGAAGTTCCCGCGGGCCAGATGCGCGGGCTGGGAGCGCCGCCGCCGATGGACTCCAAGGACCTGGTGATTCCCGCCCTGGCCGAACTGGCCGATCGCACCTACTACGGAGGGTGGACGCCGGATCTGGCCAGCGTGCTCGACACCGGCGGCATTCCTGCCGGAGAGGTCAGTGGTGTGCGCTTTTCCGGAGCCACCTCCCTCGAGTGGGAC
>JALTMS010000115.1 GCA_027001345.1 Acidobacteriota bacterium
GGCTGGAGCAGTCGGCGTTGGCGCAGGCGCGGATGGTGACCGTTTCCGGCTGGCAGGTCAGCGCCGATCCGTCGTGTTCGAGGAGCAGGTGATCCAGCGGGATGACCGGCGGCAGGATGTCGATGGCGTTGATGTCGGCGCCATTGCTGAAGCGATTCTCGTCGAAGAACAGGGTGGCCACATCGGTGGCCGGATCGTATTCGGCCACGGAGCCGTCGGTGAAGGTCAGCCCGCCCAGGGTTGCGGTACCGGTCGTGGTGATGAGCAGATTGCCGTTGTCCAGCAGATGGAAACCGTCGACGTCCTCGTTGCTGGTGAAATTGTCCTCGCTGAAGAACAGGGTTGCGCTGTCGTTGACCGGATCGTATTCCACGACATCGCCATCCCGGAAGTTCAGGCCACCGAGCCGGGCGCTGGAGGTGGTGGACAGCAGAATGTGGCCGTTGGGCAGGATATGGACGGCGTCGACGTCCTCGCTGCGGGAAAAGTTGTCCTCGCTGAACAGCAAGGTGGCGGTATCACTGCCGGGATCGTAGAGCACGATGTCGCCGTCGCGGAAGTTGAGTCCGCCAAGACGGGCGTTGCCGGTGGTGGAGAGGGCGATGAGACCGTTGTCGAGCACGTCCACGGCGTCGACGTTCTCGTTGTTCTGGAAATTGTTGCCGTCGAAGTACAACGTTGCCGTATCCGTGGTTTCGTCATAGGCAACGACATCGCCTTCGTTGAAGGACAGACCACCGAGGGTTTCCGCGGTGACGGTAGAGAGCAGCAGCTGGCCGATCGGCGGTGGCGCCGGGCACGGCCGATCGATGTTCATCACGGCGGTGATCTGTTCCGGCGTCAGGGCCGCATTGTAGATGTAGACCTCGTCGATCTGGCCATCGAATTCGCGGCCGGCAAAGCCCTGGTCGGCCCCGATCTGGAGGGGATCGGTCGTGGTGCGCAAGGCTTCGTTGCGGCTGGAGGCCGCGCGTTCCACGCCATTGATGTAGATGCGCTGGAAGGCGCCGCTGCGGGAGTAGACGATGGCGACGTGATACCAGAACCCGGCTGTGAGTGGCGTGCCGGTGGTCGTGAGCGTGTGCACGCCGCCGCCGGCGTCGTTCCACCACCAGTAGATCTGCCCGGCGCTGTTGATGTGGAACTCGTAGTTCCAGTCCTTGGAGACGATGGACTTCAGGCCCGAGGTTGGAATGGTGTAGGGCCGGATCCAGGTGGTGACGGTCAGCTCGTCGGTGATGTTCAGTAGCGGGTTGTCGGGGACTTCGAGGTACTGGCTGCTGCCGTCCAGGGTCGCGCCATTACAGATCTTCGCCGGCAGGGGCCGCGCGCCGTTGAGTGCGTTGCCATTCAGGCCGTTGCCGCTGCTGTCCGTCACTTCGCCGGGGGTGCCGTCCCAGCTCGTTTCGTCGAAGCGATACTCGGCCTGCGGTTCGGGCAGGTGGAAGCGGATGGCGGTGTTGGCCAGTGAGCCGATGTCGGCAAAATTGATCGTATCGAAGTCGCCGGTGGTCAGCTCCCAGCCGATCTGGGCCTTGCCGCCACTGACATTGTTGCTGGGCCCGAACTGGTAGATGAAGTCCCCGCCTTCGCGCAGGATCACCTGCAGATTGAAGAAGCTGCCGGGCTTGTCCCATTCAGGCACATTGCTCCAGGTGACCACGAACAGACGGTTGGGCGCCGTGCCGAGCGTGGCATAGCGGACCGTGCCGCCATCGGCCGGGTTGAGATCGGTGCCGTAGACGCGCATGGTGCGATCCACACGGCTGTCCGGA
>JALTMS010000116.1 GCA_027001345.1 Acidobacteriota bacterium
CGACCTGTCGGTGCTCGACGAGGCCGGCCTGCTCGCCGGCACTCCCGTCGCGGGGCAGGGGATCTTCGCCCGGGATGCGCTCAACGCCCTGATGGCCCAGGGCCGCCCCGCGTGGATCGCCCTCAGACAGCGGCTGCAACATCTGCTCAGCGCCGACGTGGCCGAGCTACGAGACGATCAGGCGGTCCGGGATCGGGCTCTGCGGCCCCTGGCCGAGGTGGAAATGCGGCTGCCGGCGCGCATCGGCGACTACACCGACTTCTACTCCTCCCGGGAACATGCCACCAACGTGGGCACCATGTTCCGCGGCAAAGACAACGCCCTGCTCGACAACTGGTTGCACCTGCCGGTGGCCTACCACGGCAGGGCCAGCTCGGTGGTGGTCAGCGGCACGCCGATTCGTCGGCCCCGGGGGCAGATGATGCCCCCCGGTGCCGAGCGGCCGGTCTTCGGCCCCACCCGCCTGCTCGACCACGAGTTCGAGATGGGCTTCTTCGTCGGACCGGGCAACCCGATCGGTCAGCCGATTCCCATCGAGCAGGCTGCCGATCACATCTTCGGCCTGGTGCTGGTCAACGACTGGTCGGCGCGGGACATCCAGAAGTGGGAATACCAGCCCCTGGGGCCCTTTCTGGCGAAGAACTTCGCCACCTCCATCTCGCCCTGGGTGGTGACCCTCGAGGCCCTCGAGCCCTTCCGTTGCGCCGGCCCCGAGCCGGAATTCGAGCCCCTGCCCTACCTGCGCACCCCCGGACCCTGGTCCTACGACATCCGGCTCGAAACGCGGCTGGCCACCGAGCGCATGGAGCGTCCCCAGGTCATCGGCCGGGGTAACTACCGCACGCTCTACTGGAACATCTGCCAGCAACTCGCCCATCACACGGTGGGTGGCTGTCCGGTGCAGCCCGGGGATCTGATGGCTTCCGGGACGATCAGCGGCGCGAGCCGCGAGTCGAGGGGTAGCCTGCTCGAGCTGACCTGGCGGGGCACCGAGCCGTTGAAACTCGACAGTGGCGAAGAGCGCAAGTTTCTCGAGGACGGCGATATGATGATTCTCACCGGCTGGGCCGAGGGCGATGGATTCAGGGTCGGTTTCGGCGAGGTCAGTGGTCGCGTCCTGCCGGCGATCGGTTAGATTGCGGTGTTCGAGCCGAAGCGCTGGTGCGTGACCGGCCCAGGAGGCAGTCGATGAACTCGATGCGTGTGGTGTGGATCACGGGTTTGATCTTCCTGGCTTTCGGGCTGTCGGGATGCGGTCCGAGCGCCCCGGCGGAGAAGGAATCCGCGTCCGCCGCATCCGGCGCCGAGCACGAGGCGCAGGCGACGGAGATGGAAATCCCCGAGGACGTGCGAGAGCGGCTGCGGGAGGCGACCCGGGATTTCGGCGGGGCGCTCAAGGCGGCACTCGTCGAGGAACTGGGGAAGAACGGGCCGGCGGCGGCGATCGATGTCTGTTCCGAGCAGGCGCCGCGACTGGCGCGGGAAAAGTCCACCGATCGGCTCGTGCTGCGGAGGATCTCCTTCAAGGTGCGCAACCCGGACGATGCGCCCACCGACTTCGAAGCCGAATACCTCGCCCGTCTCGAGCAGCTCCACGCCGATGGACGGCTGCCCGAAGAACTCTTCGTGCCGATCGAGGAGGAGGGACGTCGCGGCGTGCACTACTTCAAGCCGATCTTGATCGAGGCGGCCTGCCTGCTCTGCCACGGGCCGGAGGAGAGTCTCGGCCCCGACGTGCGTGCGAGCCTCGCTGAGCGCTACCCCAAGGACCACG
>JALTMS010000117.1 GCA_027001345.1 Acidobacteriota bacterium
GTCTGGCGGGCCCCGCTGGCCTGATCGCACTGATCCCTTTCGGACTGGCCACCTCGGGGCTGCTGGCCCTGGTCACCCGGGACCGCAGTGGCCTCCACCGACGAGCGGCGGAAGCCAACGCCGCTGCACCGCGAGAGTCGTGGACGCCGCTGCTGCGGCTGTTCGTCGCGGTCAGCCTGGTGATCGGCGGCCGAGCCTTCCTGGTCGGCTCGCTGGCCACCTACCTGCCCTCCTTCGTCGTCGAGCGGGGCGGGTCGATCTGGCTCGGCGGCGCCGCACTGGCGATCCTTCAGGGCGCCGGAGCGGTCGGTGCCCTGTCCAGCGGCACGCTCAGCGACCGCATCGGCCGGCGGCGCATCCTCTTCGTCGTCGCCCTGGCCTCACCCTTCGCGCTGCTGGCCCTGGCCCGCAGCGGCCCGGCCCTGATGGTGCCCCTGCTGCTGCTGCTCGGGCTGCTGACCTTCTCCACCAACCCGCCCCTGCTGGCGCTGGTTCAGGAGTCGTCGGGATCCCGTCCCGCGCTGGCCAACGGTATTTTCATGACCCTTGGCTTCACCCTGCGCTCGGGAGCCCTGGTACTGGTGGGCTCGATGGGCGACCGAGTGGGCCTGACCCGCGCCTTCGAAGTAGCCGCCGGCGCCGCCCTGCTGGCGGTGGTCGGCGTGCTGGCCCTGCCCCGGCTGACCGACGACAATCCCTCCGGACAGAACCGATGAGCCGTCGCCGACCCGCTGAGCGCCTCCGGGAGCTGAGCCGCACCGTGGCCGCCGCCCTGACCGGCAGCAGCCTGGCAGGTCAGCGCTGGCTGGTGGTCGATGACGAGCCATCTTCCCTCGCGCCGGCCCTCGAAGCGGCCGGCGCGGCGGCTCGAAACTGGTGGCGCTGGGCCTTCGGTGGCCTGGCGGCGAGCCCCTGGCCACCGCCTGGAAAGTGGCACGGCATCGCTCTTCGCCTGCCGCGGGACCGCAGCGTACTCGACATGCAGCTCCATCTGCTCGCGCCGCACCTCGAGCCCGGAGGCCGGCTCGTTGCCTGGGGCGCCAACGACGAGGGAGCGCGCAGCGCCGCCGGCGTGCTGGCGACCTTCTTCGAGCAGGTGCGTCCCGTCGCCTCCCGCGCCCACGGCCGGGTCATCGAGGCCGCCGAGCCCCGCCCCATGCCGCATCCCGGCCCCGGCGCACCCTGGCTGCGTCGAGCCCGGATCGAAGTTCCCCTCGGTGGCGAGACCTCGCCCGCGCAACTCGACTTCGTCTCCTATCCCGGCGTGTTCGCCGGAGGCGAACTGGACGAGGGCACCGCCCTGCTCTGCTCCCACCTGTCCGAGCTGCACCTCGACGGTGCCGTGCTGGATTTCGCCTGCGGAGCGGGGATGATCGCGGCTGCCATACGACACTGTTGCCCCGAGGCGCGCATCACGGGCCTCGAGATCGACGCCCTGGCCCTCGAAGCTGCGGGACTCAACGTACCGGGAGCCGAACTTCTGCTCTCCGACGGCTGGCAGGCGATCGACGCCGAGCGCCGCTTCGACCAGATCGTCAGCAACCCGCCAGTACACCGAGGCCGCCAGGAGGACCACAGCATCCTGCTCGACCTGCTCCGCCGTGCCCGCCGCCATCTGCGCGGAAGGGGCAAGCTGACGGTGGTGGTACAGGGGCGACTCGGCGCGCTGGTCGAGCGCACCCTGCCCCACGCCCGTCGACTGGCCACCACCTCCCGCTACCAGCTCTGGCAGGGTTGAGAGCGGCAGGGGCCCGGAGAATCCGGCCCCCGGCGCTCAGGGGCAGGTGGCGGCCAGATCCTGGGGCCACTCGCAGTCGGGTGCATCGACCATCTCGGGCCGCTGCGCACCGCTGCTGTCGGTGCCATAGGAGCCCTCCTTGCCGCTGGCATTGCCCACCACCACGTAGAACACCGAACCACTTCCCGGTGCGAAGGTGGTCTGGCCGCTGACGCCCACGGCGCACTTCACCGCACTCCACGCGTAGCTCGACACCTCAGCCAGATCACCCCAGTAGAGGTTGTGATCGGTGGCATCGCAGGCGGGCTCGTAGCTGACCTGCACCTCGCCGAGCAGATCGTCCCAGCCGGTGCTCAGCAGCGGCGCCCCACCTTGCGGGCTCGCTTCGCCGGCAACGGCTGCCGGACCGGTGATCGGCACGCTGGACAGAGCCTCACCCACGACGACCGGCGCCGAACGGCCATAACTGTCCCACAGGGCCCGCATCTTCTCCCCGCGATTGGGACGGGGATCGACCTGGGTCGGATCGCAGCCCACGTCGAAGGGATCGCAGGTCGAGCGGTTCTCGGCCTCGAGAAACTCGACGTATTCGTTGGTGGTCGTCTGATACATCAGTCGCGAACGCACCAGCAGGTTGCCGCTCGAGCCCGAGGGCACGGCAATGCTGTAGGGAGTCTCGTCCCAGTGGGCCAGTGCCCCGGGGATGTCGGGGTTGGCAGGATAGGTCATCCCCACCGGCGCGGTCTCGTCGCTCGGCGTGAACCCCTTGGGGGGAATGCGATTGTCGCTGACCACGCAGTTGTTGAGCACGAAGTGAAACATCTTGCGTCCCGTGGCGTCGTCCACCAGATCGCACTGACCCGTACCGTTGTAGTCCCAGACGCCCACCTCGATCTCGTAGATCTTCAGTTGCGGATCCGCGGCCAGCACGCCGGTGGCCGGATCCCAGGCCCCCGATTCGAAACTCACCTCGGCGGGGTCGAGGGTACCGTCCGCATCGCTGTCGACACCGGCCTGAACGTGGAGGAACAGCCGTCGCCCCTCCGGATAGCCGGTGGGCAGCTTGTGCCCGCTGCGGTTGGTCACGGTGACCGTGGCCGTGATCTCGCTGCCGGCCGGCGCCGTGGTCGGGGTGGCCAGCGCCACATCGGCGGTCTCCTGCTGCAGCAGCCGAAGGGATTGTTCCCGAGCAGCCGCGTAGGACGCCGAACGTCCGAGCGCAGCGCCGAACTCGCCGTCGAGCACCTCGATCATCCAGCTCCCACCGCCACGGAAGAAGTGAGTGAAGATCGGCCCCTCGGCAGCGGTATTTTCACCTCGCAGGGCGGGCTTCTGGGAGCATGCCCAGGCGTCGTCGGTGGTGCCGTCACCGTCCACATCCGCCGGCGGCATGTGACAGCGCTGACAGGAGGTGAAGTCGGGGCTCGCCGGCCGGCCGAACTCGCTCTGCCGCCACTCGTCGAAAGTCCGCTCGATGGGCATCAGGTAGCCCAGATCGGCTCCCGTGTCGGGATCGACACGGTTGAGAGCCGGATTGGTCACGTTGTGGCACTGGCCACAAAACGCACCTGCCCTGTGGAGTTCGGACAGGGCCGCAGTGTGGCGCGGCGGCGGCGCCGCATCGGAATAGGGTCCGCGCATCTCGCGCCGATCGGTGGTCAGGAAGACCTGACCGTTTTCGTCGTAGGGAGCCAGCGGATCGAGAAACTCGCCCGGAGGTGGTTGGGAGGCGTCGTACTGCCGGTGGCAGAAATGACACTGGATCCCTTCGAAGTCGTTGTCCGGGGTGTCCTGGGTTCCTTCCAGACAGGAGCCGTCGAACTGGGTGCCCCACGGCGTGTTGCAGTGGGAGCGCCCCTCGAGCCAGCCCTTGGGAGCGTGGCAGCGCAGGCAGAGATCGCCGACACCCAGATCGCCGAGACGATCCACGTCGTCCTGGTTGGCCACGTCGAGTGCGGCCCAGAACAGCGGATCCCTCCCGGCATTGGCCATCAGCGAGCCGGCCCAACTGTCGAAGGGCTCGTAGATCTTCTGCCCCGCGTCACGATAGTCCCCATGACAATTCGCGCAATTGCCCGGATTGTCCAGGGTCCCCGGGTCGGCCCCGTCGCGGAAGGGCGGATAGTCCGGGTGCCCGCTGCCATCGGAGGGCTGGGTTCCGGGGAGATCGATCCCCGTGCCGTCCGTGCCCGCCGCGATCGCCATCGCCACCACCGCCAGCAGCAGCGCCATCGCCGCGATGCTGCGTGATCCAAGTCTTGCTCTCAGCCTCGTCCCGTGTCCCATGACCCCTTCCTCGTCTTTCTGATTCAGCGATGCATGCCGCCGCGACCGCCGCCGCCCATGGTGCCGCCGTGGGGCCCTCCACCGCCACTATGACCACCTGCTCCGGGCATCTCCCGGCAGCCTCCGCCCTGCCACATCCCCCCCGACGACCAGAGCGGAGCATCGTGCAGGGTGCGCAGCACCATCATCGTGCCGCGATTGACCACCATCACCTTTTGCGCACGCGCCGGCTCGGACGGACCGCCGAGAAAGACCCGTGCGCGCAGGGTGTCGCCGGTCTCCACGTGCAGACCGACCTCCTCGAGTAGCGCGGGCGGGGCGAGCAACACTTCGAGCTTCTCGCCACTCCCCCGCATCTGCACCGTGGCCGCCAGCACTTCGAGCCCCCCTTCCGCGGGCACCCTGCGCACCGCGACCACCGTGCCCTGTACCTTGCGCAGACCCTTGCCCGCGCGCGCCTCCACGCCACCCACCGCGGCCAGCAGGGCCACTGCCGCAAGCAGGTAGCGGGAGGTTCGGATCATCGGTACAGCGCCTTGTTCCAGGACGGGGGGTTGAGCCCCCAGGCCAGGCCGACGATCACACTCAGATCCTGAGAACCGTTCCCCACTCCCTTGAGCACCGCCGCACGCCAGCGGCGACGACCGGTAGTCTGCAAGCCCAGGCCCAGGGCCGCGTAATCGTCGGCGCTGGCGACCACCGCCTGCCGGGCCTCGATCCAGCCGCTGACCGTCAGGCGCCCTCCGGCAATCGGATCGCTCTCCACTCCGAGCCAGCCGTCGTAGATGTTCTCCAAGTCGATCCAGGACGGATCACCGAGCCGGGAGTAGCCGACGCCGGCGAAACCCGTGGCGGACCAGAAGCGGTAGGCGCCGCTGGCGAAGACTCGCAGATCCCACTGACCGGTACCCAGGTTCCGGTTCTCATCCGCCGTGGGCGCCTTGACCTCGAGGCCGGCATCGAGGCGAAACAGGCGCACCCCACCGCCCACCAGTCGGCGGGAGAGCGCGACTCGCAGATCGCCCAGGCCGCTTTCCCAGTAGCTTTGGGTGGGCACTGTCGCTGGCTGGGGAAGCGTGGCCCCCATCGGCCCGTGGCCGGTGCCGCCCGGCCCACCTCCCATGTGGGAGTCGTTGCCGTGGCGCCCTTCGAGAGGCATGGTACCGAAACCCGTTTGCAGCACCCCGGTGGAGGACTGGAGCCGAATCACCGGCAGCTCGACACGAATCTGGAAGGCGTCACCCCAGACGTAGCGGGTGGTGAAGATCTGGCTGTCGGCGCTGACGCCGGTGCCGTAGTCGCCGGAGTTCCAGGAAGTATAGAACGACAGCTCCCCCTCGGCGCCTCGGGCCGCGGGTGTTCCGGCCAGCGCAACGAGGACTGCCGTCGCCAGCCACCAGGCATTTCCGTACCGAACAGTCATCTTTGTTTCTCCACAGCCTCTCCCTGGGGGGGCCCATGCAAGAAGCAAGTTCCATGCCGCGTCCAGCGGGTTTTTTGCCGCCACAAACGGCGCTGTCTGGCCTGCCGGCCGACATTTACGTCGAAAACCCTGGCAGACCGCTCGACGATTTGGTCGAGTCGCCGGCGCAGCCCCTACCCTTCCCGCTCGCGAAACTTGCCCAGCTTGTAACGCAGAGCGCGCTCGGAGATCCCGAGCAGGGCGGCGGCCCGGGACTGGTTGCCCTCCGTCTCCGCCAGCGCCTGCTCGATGGCCCGGCGCTCGAGGGCGGCGACCCGCTCGGGCAGGGTTCCCCCCTCCACCTCGTCGATGGCCGGTGCAGCAGCAGCGACAGTCGGCGGCAGGTCGGCGGTGGTGATCTGGGAGCCCCGAGCCAGCACCAGGGCCCGCTGGATGATGTTCTCCAGCTCCCTGACATTGCCGGGAAAGTCGTAGCGCACCAGCGCGCTCATCGCCTCGCGGGAAAGGCGGCGGGGCGGCTGGCCGGCCGGCGCATAGCGCTCGAGGAAATGATCCACCAGCAGGGGAATGTCCGCCCGCCGGCAACGCAGGGGCGGCAACTCGATGGTGACCACCGCCAGCCGGTAATAGAAGTCCTCGCGAAACGCCCCTTCCCGCACCGCCCGGACCACATCTCTGTTGGTCGCCGCAATCAGTCGGACATCCACCGGCAGCGGTCGCGACGATCCTACCCGCTCGATCTCCTTCTCCTGCAAGACCCGCAGCAGCTTGACCTGGATCTCCGGAGCCAGTTCCCCCACCTCGTCGAGGAAGAGCGTGCCGCCGGCCGCCGCCTCGAAGCGGCCGATCCGCTGGCGATCAGCGCCAGTGAACGCCCCCTTCTCGTGGCCGAAGAGTTCACTCTCGAGCAGAGTCGGAGAAAGGGCTGCGGCATTGACCGCCACGAAGGGCCCGCCTGAGCGACCGCTGGCCTGGTGGATCGCCCGCGCCAGTACCTCCTTGCCGGTACCCGACTCGCCGAGCAACAGGACCGGCACCTCCGCAGGAGCGGCCCGAGCGGCCGTGGAAAGCACCTCGGCCATCGGCCCCCCGGCAGTGATGATTCCGGGTATCGACTCGATCTCGCCCAGGCGCTGACGGAGCTGGCGATTCTCCCGCTGGAGCTGCACTTCTTCGAGACGCCGGGCGATGACGATTTCAAGCTCATCGAGATCGACCGGCTTGAGCAAATAATCTGCGGCCCCGTCTTTCAGGCAGGCCACCGCCTGTTCCACCGTTCCGTAAGCCGTGACGAGGATCACGCCGATCCCGGGATCGAGTGCCCGCACCCGCCGCAGCAGCTCGTGCCCGTCGATGCCCGGCATTCGCTGGTCGGTGAGCAGCAGGTCGAAGGCTCCCGTCTCCAGCTCGGCAAGGGCCTGCCGGCCGTCAGCCGCCTCGACCACTTCGGCCCCCATATCCCGCAGGCAGCCGGCCAGAAGCTCTCTCTGCGAGGGGTCGTCATCCACCACCAGGATGCGCGCTTCGAGGCTCATGTTCTGTCCTCTCCCGTCGGAGCAGGAAAACGCAGCCAGGCGCGGGTGCCACCGCCCTCCCGCGGCTCGAGCCCGCAACTCCCGCGATGCTCGTCCATCACCCGCCGCACCAGGGAAAGCCCCAGCCCGCTGCCATCGGCACGAGTGGTGACAAAGGCGTCGAACAGCCGCTCTCGATCTTCCGGATCGATGCCCCGTCCGCGGTCGAGCACCTCCACCACCGCGGCATCGCCTTCGACCCGCACCCGGGTCTCGATCCGCGTACCGGCAGCACTCGCCTCGAGAGCATTGAGCAGCAGGTTGACCAGTGCCCGGCGCACGGCGCCAGCGTCCACCTTGGCGTCGGCAGTCCCCACGGGAGCGACCACCTCGACCCCCTTGTCCGCCGCCTGGGGTTCGAGCAGTTCGACCACCCCCCGGGCCACCTCGGCCAGATCGACCACCTCGCGCTCGCGTCCCGTGGGACG
>JALTMS010000118.1 GCA_027001345.1 Acidobacteriota bacterium
CCCACAGCCGGGAGAGATCTTTCGCGCCACGGTGACCTCCTGCAGCGGGTTCAGGGTCAGCCGATGTCGGAATCGACTGATCGGAATGCCTTTCGGGCAAGAAAAAGGCTTACTTGAGTCTGAACGTGGGAAATCCCCGTGGCCCGGGGACGATGATGGGGTCCGATGGCGGTGCTGGGGCCGCAAGAAGCGCCCGATCGTCCGATTGTTGGGCCATTTCCCGTTTTCGCGTCGAGATCCGCCTGAGCACGAGCGGCATTCGGATGCACGACTTACACGTCGGCAATGTGCTGTTCGCGCTCGGCGAGCGAGTCACGAGGGCTGAAGCGGGCCATGACGGCCGGTTCATCGCCGGGGAGATGATGATGGTGGTGCGTGCAGGTGATTCAGAGTCCCACGCGCTCTTCCCGCTGCGCGATCCGAAAGCCGCGAGCTTCGATCTGTTCCTGGAGAGCCTGATCGAGCAGAGCTGGGTTGGTGTGGTTGAGGTGGATGAAGCGGAAACGACCGGGGTTGCTCGCGGCCTGCTCGGCGAGCAGCTCCATGGTGTGGACCATGGTCGGGTGGGGAATCTCGCTCATGTCGCGGCCGGGCAGTTCGCGACCGTCATACCAGGTAGCATCGAGGTAGGCCACGTCGATGTCCTCGACCAGTTGTTCGAGCAGCCCGGGTTGACGTTCCCAGGAGTCGATATCGGGGACGAAGAGCACCGTGCGGTGGGGGCCGCGGATGCGGAAGGCGACCGTGTCCGAGTACTCCTGGCGATGGGGCACGGGGATGGCCCGAACCTGAATGCCGGGCAGAGGCGAGAAACTCTCACCGGGGGTGAAGGAGCGCGGGGTGATCTGCTCGAGCTGCACGAGCTGGCTCCACGGGCCGTTGGTACGCAGGAATTCGTTCAGGCGATTGCTGGCGTAGACCGGCAGGTGAGTCGTCGAGGCCACCTCCCTGCCGAAGTGGGCCAGGCCGAGGTAGTGGCCGATGTGGGCGTGGGTCAGCAGTACCCCGTCCACCGGGGGACGTCCCGCTGCGGGAGGGCCGACGAGCCGGTCGAGCAGAGCGAGCTGGGCTTCGATGCGGGGTGTGGCATCGATCAGCACTCGGGTGCCCGTCTGGCGATCGTGGATGGCCAGGCTCGCCGGGTACAGCTCGCGGCCCGTCAGTCGTGCCTGCCGGCAGCACTCCCGCTGACAACCCACATGAGGCAAGCCGCCATCCTGGGCGATGCCGAGGACGATCACCTCGTAGCGTTCCGCCTTGCGGGGCGTCTTCGGCGCGGGCGCCTCGGTCGAAACCGTGCAGCCGGCGGCGACCAGAAGCGGCACGAGCAGCGCGAGCGCGGTGCCGAGGCGAGGCACGCGATGGATGGGAAAACCCACAGCAATCGACATCTTCATGCCGGATCCTCTCACGAACCCTCCCCCGGGCCAACCATGTCGGTTGCGGTGCATTTCTCACCTCGAGAGGTGTTCAGTCCTCGAGCGAGCCGTCGGGGCGGGTCCGGCGCAGGGCGGCGAGGATGGCGACGATCATTGCGCCGATCGAGGTGGAGGCCGCCAGCATGAACATCACCACGACCTGGTAGGCCACGGCCTGCAGGGGCGGCGAGCCGGCGAGGATCTGTCCGGTCATCATTCCAGGCAGCGAGACGATTCCCGCGGCGGCCATGGCGTTCATCAGCGGCACCAGGCCCGTACGCACCGCCTCGGTCAGGGGCTGGGTCATGGCCTCTCGGCGGGTGGCGCCGAAGGCCAGGCGCAGCTCGATCTCGTCGCGTCGCGTGTCGAGGTGTTCGAGGAAGCGGTCGAGGCAGAGCGAGATTCCAGTCAGGGAATTGCCGAGGATCATGCCCACCAGGGGAATGACGTAGCGTGGTGCAAACCAGGGCTCGGCTCCGACTACCACCTGGGTCACCACGCTGCCCACCAGCAGGGCTGCGGTGGAGATGGCCATCCAGGCGTCCCAGTACACGCCCGGGTAGCGATGGCGGGTGCGGGCCACCGCCTCCCGGGCGGCGAAGATCGTCATCACCCCCAGCAGGCCCACCACCAACACCGCCCGGTCGAGGGCGAAGACCCGTTCGAGCACCAGCCCCAGCAGTCCGAGCTGCACCACCGTGCGCAATGAGACCAGGGCCAGGCGCCGGCCGACGCCCAGGCGCAGCAGCAAGGAGAGCAGCCCCGCGGCCAGCACCAGCCCCGTCGCCGCGAGCAGGTGGAGCCAGCCCAGCTCGACCGTCGCGGTGTTCATGCTCCGCTCCCCCCGTGCAGTGCTCGCAGCGCTCCACCATCGAGGCGCAGCCGGCCGTCCGCGTCGGTGCCAAAACCCTCGTCGTGCATCACCACCAGGGCGGCGTGCCCCGGCCGCCGCGCCCATTGCGCGACCAGCTCCCAGCATGCTGCGCTGCGTTCCGGATCGATCCCCGACAGGGGTTCGTCGGCCAGCAGCACCGGCGGATCCCAGAGCAGGCCGCGCACCAGGGCCAGCCGGTGACGCTCGCCCCCCGAAAGGCGCGCGACGCCCCGCTCGAAGTCCAGGCCGCCCAGGCCCACAGCGTCCATCATTTCCCCGGCCCGCTGCGGGTCGAAGCGCCGGCTGCGTCCGGCGCGCAGCCGGAAGGGAAAGGCCAGGTTGTCCCGCACCGTGCCACCGAGCAGGGGGGCGTCCTGGGCCAGCCAGGTGACCTGGGATCTCCACTCGGCCAGCGCTCCCGAGGGCGCCCAGGTGCGTCCCGCCAGGTGCCGCCGGGCTCCGGGAGCCGGATCGAGGCCGGCGATCGCTCGCAGCAGGGTGGTCTTCCCTGCTCCCGACGGACCCTCGAGCACCGTCAGGCTCGCTTCCGCCAACTCCACGACGGTGTTCCGGAAGAGCACCCGGCTGTCCCCGATTCGACCCTCGAGGGGGCCGCACACGAACCACGCATCCATGGCGGGCAGGATAACCCCGAGCCCGCGCCACAGCGATGGTCGCCCCGTCCTGCCCGGCAGGCGCCCTCTGTGTGCCCTCGCTACGAAGCCTTGCGAATCATTCGGCCTGGCGGCGGCGAGCATCGATGATCGCGGTGATCAGGTCCTCGGGAATCGTCGGGGGGACTTCCTGTTCGGCCCGGGCAAAAAGCTGCTGCTCGATTTCCACCGTCTGACGATAGGTCGTCAGGTAGTTCACGCAGTCCGAGCAGAGAGCCATGTGGCGTTCGAAAACGGCGATCTGCGCGTCGGAGAGTTCACCGGCCAGGTAGTCGGCGATGAACTCGGCGAATTCCCTGCAGGTCATGGGGCCTCCCCGCCCATTTCGCGAGCCAGCAGAGTGCGTAGCGCCTGCCGCGCCCGATGCAGGCGAATTTTGACCGCATTGGTGGAAATCCCCAGCATGGCGGCTGTCTCGGAAGTGTCGAAACCTTCGATGTCGCGGAGCAGCATCACGTTTCGGTAGTTCTCCGGCAGAGCATCGATCGAGCGTCGGACGAAGCGGCGCGTCTCTTTCCGCTCGACAGTCGCCAGGGCCTCCGGTCGCCACGGGCCGACCGGCCGGGCGTGATGACCGTCCTGGTGGTAGTCAGGCAAGAGTTCCTCGATCGAGCCCTCGGGGCGCCGCCGACGGCTGCGCAGCCGCATCAGTGCGGCATTGACGGCGATGCGGTGCAGCCAGGTGGAAAGCCGGGAGCCGCCCTCGAAGCGGTCGATGGCGCGGAAGGCCGAGAGGAAGGTCTCTTGCAGCGCGTCGCGCGCCTCCTCCTCATCACGCAGGTAGCGCCGGATCACCGAGAGCAACCGCCCGCCCTCGTCGCGCACGAGTTCTTCGAAGGCGGCATCCTCGCCCGCACGCAGACGCTCGAGCAGCCGCTGGCGAGCCGCACGATCCTTGCCGGAAGCCATGCGGGCACCATAGCACGCCGGTCCGGAGGGCGGAGCAGGGGGGCTGCCTGCTATCCTCTGGATCCTCGAAGAAGGAGTCCGATCATGTCTCGTCTGCTGTTCGCGTTGTCGATCTTCTCGATCGTCGCGTCGCCGGTCCGCGCCGCGGCGCCCGAGGCTTCCCATCCGTTTTCCGTACACGACATGCTGGCCATGGAGCGCATTTCCGATCTCCAGCCCTCACCCGACGGCAGTCGGGTGGTCTTCACCGTGCGCAGGACGGATCTCGAGGCCAACCGAGGCCGCACCGATCTCTACCTGGTCGGCATCGACGGCCAGGGGCTCCGGCGCCTGACGACCCATCCCAGCGGTGATTTCAACCCGCGCTGGGCGCCGGACGGCGAGACGATCTACTTCCTTTCCACTCGCAGCGGCAGCTCCCAGGTGTGGAAGATCGCCGCCGGGGGCGGTGAAGCCGAGCAGGTCAGTGACCTGCCCCTCGATCTGGGTAACCTGCTCGTCTCCCCCGATGGCGCGCACCTGGCCTTCAGCGCCGAGGTCTTCATCGACTGCAAGGATCTGCAGTGCACTGCAGATCGCCTGGAGGAACGCGAAAAGCAGAAGGCCAGCGGCCGGGTCTACGAGCGGCTCTTCATTCGCCACTGGGACACGTGGAAGGACGGTCGCCGGTCGCACCTCTTCGTCCTGCCCCTCGCTGGCGGGCAGGCGGTGGACGTCTCCCGGGGGATGGATGCCGACATCCCCACCAAGCCCTGGGGCGGCACCGAGGAGATCACCTTCACCCCCGACGGCAAGGCCGTGGTCTTCACCGCCCGAGACGTGGGTCGCAAGGAGGCCTGGTCGGTGGACTTCGATCTCTACCTGGCGCCGATCGATGGCTCGAAGGCTCCCGTCTGCCTGACCGAGGCCAACGAGGCGTGGGACACCCAGCCGATCTTCTCTCCCGACGGCAAGACCCTCGCCTGGCTGGCGATGGCCCGCCCCGGTTTCGAAGCCGATCGCTTTCGGATCAAGCTCCGCTCCTGGCCTGACGGCAAGACCCGTACTCTGACCGAGGACTGGGATCGTTCGCCGAATACGATCCTCTTCGGTCCGGAGGGCAAGACGATCTATGCCGTGGCGACCCATCTCGGCCAGCGCTCGGTCTTCGCCATCGATCTGGCCGGCGGCAAGGTCCGCCAGTTGCATCACGAGGGCACGGCCTCCGGCCTGGCCTGGGCCGGTGACCGCCTGCTCTTCGGTCTCGACACGCTGGCTTCCCCCGTCGAGGCGCACACCCTGCGCCCCGACGGCAGCGGCTTGACGAAGATCACCGCCATCAACGACGCTCGGCTGGCTGCCGCACGCATGGGGGACTACGAACAGTTCACCTTCAAGGGCTGGAACGACGAGACCGTCTACGCCTACCTGGTCAAGCCGGTGGATTTCGATCCCGCCAAGAAATACCCGGTGGCGTTCCTGATTCATGGCGGACCCCAGGGCTCGTTCGGCAATCACTTCCACTACCGCTGGAATCCCCAGGCCTACTCCGGTGCGGGCTATGCGGCGGTGATGGTCGACTTCCACGGCTCGACCGGCTACGGCCAGGCCTTCACCGACTCGATCACCGGTGACTGGGGCGGCAAGCCCCTGGAGGATCTCAAGAAGGGTCTGGCTGCCGCCCTCGAGCGCTATCCCTTCCTCGATGGTGAGCACGTGGCAGCTCTCGGAGCTTCTTACGGCGGCTACATGATCAACTGGATCGCCGGCAACTGGCCCGACCGCTTCACCTGCCTGGTCAACCACGACGGCAACCTGGACGAGCGGATGGCCTACTACGACACGGAAGAGCTGTGGTTCCCCGAGTGGGAGCACGGTGGCACGCCGTGGGACAACCCCGAGGGCTACGCCAGGCACAACCCGGCGGACTTCGTCAAGAACTGGAAGACACCGATGCTGGTGATCCACGGCGCTCTGGATTACCGGGTGGTGGACACCCAGGGGATCTCCACCTTCACCGCTCTGCAGCGCAAGGGCATTCCGAGCAAGCTGCTCTACTTCCCCGACGAGAATCACTGGGTGCTCAAGCCCCACAACAGCATCCAGTGGCACGAGACGGTGATCGACTGGCTCGACCGCTGGACCCGCTGAACCCACCGGTCGCCGACGACTGACGAAGAAAACGAGGCGCGGGGTGCAACCCTGGGCCCGGCGGTGCCGTTGAGCAGAGTGGAGGCGGCAAAGCAGCCGCCGGGAGTCGATCGGTGAAGGCCCTCGAGCCCACACTCCTGCCCGAACCCGCCGAGGTGGACCTCGAGCCCCTCGTCCGTCGGGCCGCCGCCGGCAGTGTGGAGGCCTTCGAGGCGATCTATCGCGCCCAGGTGGGCCGGGTGATGGCGATTTGCCTGCGTCTGTGCGGCGGTCGCCGCAGCGAGGCCGAGGACCTGGCACAGGAGACCTTCGTCCGGGCCTGGCAGAAGCTGGATCTCTACCGGCCGGGCACCGAATTCGCGGCCTGGTTGCGCCGACTGGCAATCAACGTGGTGCTCTCTTCTCGGCGCAGCGCCCGGCGACGCTGGCGGCGTGAGCAGAGTCTGGCTCCAGCTCGACCCGCGGCCTCCGATCCGAGTCGCAGCCTCGATCTCGAACGCGCCATCGCCCGCCTGCCTGCCCACCAGCGGCACGTCCTGGTGCTCCACGACGTGGAGGGGATGCAGCACGAGGAGATCGCGCGCTGTCTGGGCATTCGCCCGGGCACGTCGAAGGCTCGGCTGCACCGCGCCCGCGCCCGCCTCAAACAGGAGTTCGCCCGATGAAAGACCTCCAGCGCCGGCTCCGTGAGCTTCCCCGTCAAGTGCCGCCCGCATCGGATCTGTGGCCCGCCATCGAGGCCCGGCTGGGCTCTGCGCGGACGCCGGGAGGCCGCCGCCGCGAGTGGCTCGCGCCGTCGGTCCTGGCCGCCGCGGCCCTGCTGCTGGCGGTGGTGGGGGCGTACTCGCTGTTCGGTGGACAGGCAGGTCGCCCGGCGGTGCCTTCGCCGGAGCCGTCTGGCGTCGTGGCTCCCCCGTTGGCCGGCGAGACAGCGGCCCGGACTGCCCAGCATTTCGAGATCGTGCTCGAACCCCTGCGCCGAGGGCTCGATCGGCGGCGGGGGGAGCTGTCTGCCGAGACGCTGCGGGTGGTCGACGAGCAACTACGAATCATCGATCGGGCCCTGGCGGAGGTACGTCGGGCCCTCGCCGCCGATCCCCAGAACCTCCGTGCCGAGCGATTCTTCGGCGACCTCTATCTGAGCAAGGTACGTCTGCTCGAGCATGCCAATCGTCTGCCAGCCGGCACCTGAAGTCCCGGGCCACGTGCCCAAGGAGAAGATTCCGATGAACATCGCTTTTCGTCCCCTGCGTCACGTCGCTCTGCTGGCCGTTCTGGCGGCCATTCCCGGTGGTCTCGCGGCGACCACCGTGGATCGCACGCTGCCCGCCGCCGCGGCCGTCCGTGTCAGTGTCGAGATCGTTTCCGGCTCGGTCCGGATCGTCACCTGGGAGCGCGACGAAGTCCGCGTGCTGGGGACCCTCGGCGACGATGTGCGTGGAG
>JALTMS010000119.1:0-680 GCA_027001345.1 Acidobacteriota bacterium
CCAACTAACTCTACCACGGCGGATTCCGACAGGAAGGTTACAGCCACGTCCCGCCTCGTAGCCCCGAGGGCGCGCATGAGCCCGATCTCGCGCCTTCTTTCCGAAATGATCATGAAAAGCGTGTGTGATATGCTGACCGCGGCCAGAGCCACCATCACGAGGCTGACCAGGCCGAATCCCAGCGTCACCAGCATGATGAGCATTCCCAGCCTTTCGGCCATGCGCTGCCGGCCGAGGTCTATGTCGAGGCCCATGTCCCGGACACGCTGCTGCACGGACGCCAGCATGCTCGGCGAAGCTACTTCCACGACGGCGGCCGAGTACCTACTCGCGGCGAGTTCCCCGGCGAGTTTCCGGTTCAGCCGTTGTGCAACGCCGAGCGGTACCGTTATGCCGGCCATCATGGCCCAGTGGCTGATGCCCACGATTTTCATGTATGTGCGAATCTTCGGCCCGGCGGCATCCCGCTTCACGAAAGAATCGTTCAGGGTGAGCGGGAAAAGGGGCATGAACGGCAGCACCTGCTCCGATATTCGGGGCAACCCGCGTGCGGGGGCGAACGATGCGTTGTATATCTCCACCATTTCGCGCGAGATCATCACGGGAATGGGCCTGCCGGGGCCCGGGTCGGCGAACTCGCCGGCCACGGCGTCGGATGCGACGAGCCGCGGGTCTATTCC
>JALTMS010000119.1:690-1772 GCA_027001345.1 Acidobacteriota bacterium
CCCCGGGCAGCCTGCGGATGATCTCGATGGTTTTGTCGGAAAGGCTCCTGCCGTCCAGAGCACAGGTGGCGAGGAAGGCGAACTTCATCTTCGGATAGACGGCCTTGACCCCCGGCAGGTGAGCCAGCTCGCTCAACGCCTCGTCGTCCAGGACCCTTCCGGGCCCCGTGGCGCCGAATCTGGTCGTTGGCGGAACCACCTGGAACCTGTTGGATTCCCCAGGCAGGATGCGGCTTTCGACGGCGTTGTAGATCCCGTGCCCCAGGGCGACGAAAAACACCAGCATCCCGATGCCTACCACGATTCCAACCGAGGCGAAGACCATGTTCCGGCGGTTGCGGTGCAGGTTCTGACGCACCAGGCCGTAGAGCATGCGCGTTCTCAATTCAGCACGTCTCCTTCATTCTGCCGTCTTCCAGGTGCACGGTCTTCGTTGGATTTTCGAAAAGCTGCCCCTCGTGCGTCACCACCACCACCGTCAGCCCCTCGTCCTTGTTCAGTGACTCGAACAGCTCGATGATTTGCCGGCCCGTGTTGCTGTCCAGGTTGCCGGACGGCTCGTCGGCGAGAATCAGCTTCGGCCTCGAGAAAAGTGCGCGCGCTATGGCCACGCGCTGTTTCTGCCCTCCCGACAGCTGGCCGGGAAAGCGGTGCTCCATACCGCCGAGCCCGACCCTCTCCAGCAGGCCGAGCGCCCTGCGGCGAGGCGCCGGATCCGGTTCGGATGCGAACATGTTCGGAAGGCAGACGTTCTGCCACGCCTTGAGGTGTTCCAGCAGGTAGAAGTGCTGGAACACGAAGCCCACCTTTTCGCGGCGGAAGCGGCTTAGCTTTGTGTCGTCGAGTTGACGCAGTTCCTGCCCGTCGACGCGCGCCGAGCCCTCGTACGATGTGTCCAGCCCTCCCATTATGTTCAGCAATGTGGTCTTGCCGGAACCGGAAGTGCCGACCACGAGGACGAACTCCCCCTGTTCTATCTCCAGGTCTATGCCGTCCAGCGCCCTTGCCCGGGCTTCGGCGGAGCCGTAAGTTCTCGACACGCCGCGCAGCCGTATCAGTTCAGCCATAGCCTTGCCCTGACG
>JALTMS010000120.1 GCA_027001345.1 Acidobacteriota bacterium
GGCCATTTCTCGCGCTGGCCAGAGCCAGGTTGAACAGGGCGTCGGCCAGCCGCGGATCGGCTCGAACGGCCTGGCGCCACGCCTCGATGGCCCTGTCGAAGTTCCCAGCCTTGGCGTGGATCACACCGAGGGCATTCCAGGCTTCAGCCAGGGCCGGATCCTTCTCGACCGCCTGCTCGAGGTAGCGTTGGGCGTCGGTGACCTGGCCTTCCGTCAGTAAGAGAATGCCGATGTCCATCTTGGCCGCCGGGAAGGTCGGATCGATCGTCAGGGCTCTGTTGAAATGGTTCCGCGCACTTCTGTGGTCTCCCTGCATGGACGCAATTCGACCGAGTGCCGACTGGGTCTCTGGATCCCGAGAGTCGCTGTGGTGCGCCAGAGCTTTGGCGGCTTGCTGCACCTTGCCGGTTGCCAGCAGAGCGAGGGCCAGCTTACGGCAGAGCCCTTCGTTCTCGATACCGGAAGCACGCGCCCGCTCGAGGATCTTCACCGCGGCGCCGGGTTGGCCGATGTCCGTGTACATGAACGCAAGATGTCCGTAGGCGACAGCCATCGCTGGCTGTTCGGCGAGCAGCTTTTTCAGCTCGGCGATGGCCTGAGTCGGCCTGCCGGAACGATAGAAGCTCAGCGCGCGCTCGAGCATCCTGTCGTAGCGGATCAGGCGCTTGGGGTCGGCGTCGCTGCCCCACGCTCGCGGTTCGGCTGTCGTCGATCCCGCCATGTAGCCGAGTGAGCGGAGATTCTCCAGTACGTCTCGGTCCACCTTCCGGCGGTCGACATTATCCAACGCCGGGGAAGGAAGAGTGGCGATGAGGGCATCGTAAACTGCCTGCTTCGAATCGGCGACGTTTCTCGCCTCTCGTTCGTCGTCGCGCAGGTCGTAGAGTTCTGGAATCGGAAGTTCGATGGCCTTCATCCCCTCGGAGAGAACGCCTCGCAGGGGTGCCCAGCCGCGGTTGAAATAAGGGGACAGGGCTTCGAAGTAGGAGGCCTTCGCCCCCGCATCGGCATCGCTGCCGAAGAGTGAACGGCCGGCCAGGTTCGGCTCCGGCGGCAGGCCGAGAAGATCAAGCGCCGAGGGCAGGATGTCGACATGGCGAGCGGGGGTCGTTGCGTCGTCCCGACGCGCGACTCCCGAGCCGTAGAAGAACAGTGGCACCCGGAGTGTTCCCTCGTAGGCGAAGATTCCGTGGGTCAGCTCACCGTGCTCTCCGAGCCCTTCTCCATGATCGGAGGTGAAGATCAGCAGGAGACGAGGGTCGGAGTCCGCCAGGGCCAGCAGCGGCGCGAGCATCTGATCGGCCGTGGCCGCCTCCCCGTAGTAGGGTGCGTCTGCGTAGCGCTTGGCCAGAGCGGGGTCGGGGTGGTAGGGGTAGTGAGGTTCGAAGAGGTGGACCCAGAGGAAGCGGCGGTCGCCGGTGTGCTCGTTCCACCAGGTCAGTGCTTTGGCGATCGTCACGTTGCCTGGACGCTCCGGGACGGCATAGGCTGCTCCCGGCGCGCCTTGATACTCGTCGTCATAGCGGGAGAATCCCGTGCCGAGGCCGAAGCGCTGGTCGAGAGTGAAGGCCGAGACGAAAGCCGCGGTGGAAAAGCCGTGGCGCGAGAGGACGGTGGCCAACGTGGGGGTGGTTTCGGGCAGGATGAAACCTGCGTTGTCGTGGATTCCGTGCTGGTAGGGGAACAGCCCGGTGAGGATGCTGGTGTGGGAGGGGAGCGTGACGACAGCGTGGGCGTGAGCGTTGCGGAAGATGGTCCCCCGCCGG
>JALTMS010000121.1 GCA_027001345.1 Acidobacteriota bacterium
CCCGCGCTTTGCGGATCGGGAAGTCCAGCGACCGTTCCAGGCCGTCGCCGATCTCGAGCGCTGCGACGACCTGCTGGCCACCATCGAGTGTCTCGGCGCCTTTCTCGAAACCCGCCTCGGTGCGGAAAGCACCGACTTGCCCGAACTCGCCTCCCTACCTGCCTGCCGCCGCACGCCGGAGGAGGTGGAGTGGTCGGCGGTGGCCCTGACCGCCATCGCCCGGCGCGCTCTCGGCGGCGAGGGCACACCCCTGCCCCTGACGGTCGGCGAGGTCGAGCAGGCCCTGGCCCTGCTGCTCGACGGGCGGCACGCGGCTCCTCGCTACAGCGCGGCCTTCACCGCCGCCGCCGCGCAACTCGGCCTGAGCACGGCGACCGCTTTTCTCGCCGCCCGACTGGAGGATTCGGCTCAGGCCGCAAGGGGCCAGACGCCTCCGGATCCGGCCCGTCTCAGAGCCCTGCTTTTCGCCGCTCCGGAGGGCTCGACTCCGCGTTGACGCCCCGTCGGACGCAGCGTATTCTCTTCGCTCCGAGGCGCCCGGCGGGCCCTCGAATCGTCTTCAGGCGCCGTGGCCAAGTGGCTAAGGCAGAGGTCTGCAAAACCTTTATCCCCGGTTCGAATCCGGGCGGCGCCTCCAGCCTCGCGCTTGCTTCTCAGCTCCCGAAAGGGCTTGAGGACTCGACCCGGTAGACCGTGTCGATCACCGTGCCGTCGACCCACTTGATCACGGCGACGGGATCGTCGGTGATCGCGGGACGCTCAGGGGCGCCGCCGCAGAGGGCTTCCACCTCGGCCTTGATCTCCTCGAGGGGGCGGATCGGCAGGTCGGAGCCGGCCAGCGCATCGAGCAGATCCTCCCGCCGGGGGTTGATGGCGATGCCCCGCTCGGTGGCCACCACGTCGACCAGCTCTCCGGGGCCGGTGATGGTGGTCACCTCGTCGACGATCACCGGCAGGCGGTCGCGGAAGCTGGGCACGGCCAGCACCGTGCAACGGGAAAACAGGCAGTTCTGCCAGCCGCCGATGCCGTGGAGCAGGCGGCCGTCGGAGTGGGTCACCACGTTGGCGTTGAAGTTCAGGTCGACCTCCGTGGCTCCCAACACCGCCACGTCCACCATCGAGGCGAAGTTCCCCTTGCCGTGGTGGTTGTAGGAGGTGAAAGGCGAGGTGGGCACATGGCGCGGATCGCCGGCGATGGACTCCACTCCCGCCAGATCGAAGGTCTGCCCATCGAGGATGTAGTCGGTCAGCCCTTCCTGTAGCAGGTCCACCAGGTAGCGGGTCGAGCCGCCACGCACGAAACGCGCCCGCACCTTCGCCTCACGCATCATCTCCTTGAGGAAACCCACGAAGGCCAGGGCGATCCCCCCCGCCCCGGCCTGGAACGAAAAGCCGTCGCGCAGAATGCCCGCGTCGCGGATCATCCGGGCGATCATCTCGGCGGTGCGCAGCCGATCCGGCGAACGGGTGATGCGGGTCGTCCCCGAGATGATCTTCGCCGGATCCCCGATGGACTCCACCTCCACCACGTAGTCCACGTTGTTGCCCTGCACCTGCCAGGGAATGCAGGGAAAGGGCACCAGGTTGTCGGTGACCACGATCACCTTTTCGGCGTAGAGCGAGTCGGCCAGGGCGAAGTTGATCGACCCGCAGGCCGAAGGCCCCCGGCTGCCGGTGGCGTTGCCGAAGGGGTCGGCGGTGGGCGCGGCGATCACCGCCACGTCGATCTTCACCTCCCCGTCCTGGATCGCCTGCCAGCGGCCGCCATGGGAGCGCAGCACACCCATCCCGCGCATCCTGCCCGCCGAGCAGTAGGCCCCCAGAGGGCCGTTCATGCTGCCCTCGATGTGATGCACCGTGCCGTCGTCCATCAGCTCGGTGACCGGGGCGTGACAGGGAAACGAAGCACTGGGAAACCACATCAGGTCCCGCACACCCATCTCCCGCGCGGCCTCCAGGGCGGCGAGGGCCACGCCGTCGCCGTTGCGCAGGTGGTGGTGGGTCGAGATCGTCATCCCGTCACGCAGCCCGCAAGCCTCGAGAGCCGCCCGCAGGTCGGGCAGACGCTTGTCGCCATCAGCGGGATAATCCGCCGCGGAAGCCACCGTCGGCCCCCAGCGCCGCCCCTCCGGCCGGTGGACGTCGATACCCCGGTAGGGCACCTGCTCGCGGTCCGCGATCGACGAGGGCACGCGCCGGCCCAGGGCGTTGACCACCATCGCACCGTGCTCTCTCATCCTTGCCCGTCCTCCCGCTGGTCTTCCAGCAGCCCCATCCGGCGCGCTCGCGCCACCAGAGCCAGCGCCCGATCCACCACCGGGGGATCGATCATCTTGCTCCCCAGAGCCACCACCGCCCGCCCGGCGGCGCGAGCCGCCTCGAAGGCCTCGACCACCCGCAGGGCCCGCTCGATCTCCCGCGGCTCGGGGGCGAAGGCCCGGTGCACCACCGGCACCTGGGAGGGATGAATGCAGCCCATGCCCTCGAAGCCCATCGCCCGACTGCGCCGCCCCCAGCGCTCGAGGCCCTCCAGGTCGGCGATGTCGCCGTAGACCGAGTCGATGGCCTGGCAGCCCGCGGCGCGAGCGGCATTGACCAGGCGCGAGCGGGCCCAGGCGCTTTCCTCGCCGCCGGGAGTCTTGGCCACTCCCAGGTCCGCGGTGTAGTCCTCCAGGCCGATGGTCAGCGCGGCCACCCGGCTCGAGGCGGCGGCGATCTCCGATGCGGCCTCGATCCCCCGGGCGGACTCGAGGATCGGCATCAGCCACACATCCACCTCGTCCCCCTGGTCGGCGACGCACGCATCGACCCGCGCACTGACCTCCCGCACCTGCTCGGCCGACTCCACTTTCGGGATCAGCAGCAGCGACGGCCGGACCGCGAGCACCACGTCCAGATCATCGAGACCCGCCGGAAGCTGGTTGATGCGCACCATGCGCTCGGCCGCGCCGAAATCCAGGTCTCGCAGGGCCGTGGCGACCAGCCATCGGGCGGCGTCCTTTTCGTCGGGATGCACCGAATCCTCCAGGTCGAGGATGATCCCGTCGGCGCCGTAGAGTCCGGCATTGGTCATCAGCTTGGGATCGCTGCCGGGGATGTAGAGCCGGCTGCGCCGCAGGCGATCTTTCGGCACCCGATCGGGGGGATGCCGCGCCCGGCCGAGAGGCGCCGGCCGCGCCCCCGCCCGGACCAGCGCCGCCCGGACCCGGGCATCGATGGCGAAGGGCAGCGCACCGGCATCGGTGATCTGCAAGCGGCCATGCTCGATGCCATGGAGCCGGACGAGGGCCTCGACCTGCTCGTGGATCGCCCGACCGTAGTAGAGGGCGACCCGCGAATCCACCACGACCTCGATGCCTCCCGTGGTCGCCGGCTCGAAGGTCACATGGAGATCGGAGCGCACCTTCTCGCCCCGCCGCCCCGCCTGGGCGGAGTGCAACGCTCCGGAGCCCCGGGCCTGGTTCATCGGTGCACCTCGCCTCTAGAGGGCGGCGATGATGGCGTCGGTCAACTCCACCGTGCTCGCCGCACCCTTCGAGATTACGTCCGGACCGCCGCTGAGCTTCATCATGTCATAGGCCCGGACCTTGCCCTCGGCGACCACGGTGGCCACCGCCCCGCGGACCCGATCGGCCTTCTCCCCCTCACCGAGGTGATCGAGCATCATCGCCGCGGAGAGAATCATCGCGATCGGATTGACGATCGGCGGGTCGAGATCCTCGTACTTCGGCGCCGAGCCGTGGGTCGGTTCGAACACCGCCACCTCGTCGCCGATATTTCCCGAGCAGGCGAAGCCCAGCCCGCCGACCAGGCCGGCGAAGGCATCGGAGACGATGTCGCCGAAAAGGTTGCCGGCCACCAACACGCCGTAGCTTTCCGGATTCTTGGTCAGCCACATCATCTGGGCGTCGATATTGGTCGACCACAGGGCGATGTCGTCGTACTCCGCCTTCACCTCGGCGGCGATTTCCTCCATCATTCCGGAGGTCTCGCGCAACACGTTGGGCTTCTCGCAGACGGTCACCGACTCGTAGCCGTGCTTGCGGGCGTAGTCGAAGGCGGCCCGCAGGATGCGCTCGCAGGCGCGCCGGGTGAACAGGCGTACCGAGATCGCCATCTGCTCCGGCGGCACGTCGGCAAAGGCCTTCCACTTCGGGTGGGTCGCCATCGCCGCGCGCAGACCCTCGGGCGGATCGCTCCACTCCAGCCCGCAGTAGAGGCCCTCGGTGTTCTGGCGGAAGATCACCGCATCGACCTCGGGCTCCTCGAAACCGCCGTCCGCCGAACGACGGATGAAGTTCAACGGATTGCCCGGGAACGAGCGGCAGGGGCGGATGCAGACATCCAGGTTGAAGCGCTGGCGCAGGCCGACGATCGGGCTGAAGTAGACGTAGCCCTTGTCCCGCAACTCCGGCGACAGCTCGGCGAGGGCTGCCGGCTTGGGTTTGGAAGTGATCGCTCCGAACAGCCCCGTCTTGTGCTCGGCCAGCAGCTCGACGGTGCGCTCGGGCAGGGCGTTGCCTTCCTTGACCCAGAACTCCCAGCCGATGTCGGCGTGAACATAGTCGGCCTCGAAACCCACCGCTTCGAGGACCCGGATGGCCTGGGGCAGAACGACCTTGCCGATTCCGTCTCCCGGCATGCTGACAATGGTTTGGCGCGTCATGGCGTCTTGTCTCCGTTAGTGGGAATCGAGTCCCAGGCGCCGGCGGACGAGGGCCTCCACGCCGCCGGCAATCACCAGTTGCTGCGCTGTCGCGCCGAGGGGCGCGAAAGCAAAGGTCTCGTCGTTCCACGCGATCTGCGCCCGGGTGAAATCCACCCGCAGCGTCGGGGTGATCGCGATCGTCCGCTCGCCGGCCTCGACCGCAGCCGCCACGTGCTCGCGCAGAGCGCGCACCAGCTCCTGCTGCTCGATACAGATGAAGCCGTTGTTGTAGGCGTTGCGCAGGTAGGTCTGGGAAAAGCTGCCCGCGATGACCATCGCGATCCCCCGGGCCGCCAGCGCCGTCACCGCCTGCTCGCGACTCGAGCCGGTGCCGAAATTCCAGCCGCCGACCAGGATGTCCCCCTCCCGGGCCAGGCCGCTGAAGGCGGGATCGTAGTTCTCCATCACCACCCGCGCCATCTCCTCGCGGCTGACATCCTCGCGGTAGGTGTAGTCCTTGGAGTAGATCCCATCGGTATTGAGATTGTCCTGGGCAACGAGCAGGGCCCGCCCCTCGAGGGCCTCGGGGAAGCCCTCGACGATGGTCACCCCGCCGTCGGAGTGGGGTGCGGCCGGAGCGGGCTGCCAGCGACGCTCGAGGGGGGCCGAGGGGGTCGTCTCGGGCCCGCAGATCACGCCGGCCACCGCAGAGGCCGCCACCACCTGGGGCGAGGCGAGATAGCAGCGGGCCTCGCGTGAGCCCATCCGGCCCTTGAAATTGCGATTGGTCGCCGAGATGCCAACCTCGCCGGGCTCGAGCAGGCCCTCGCCCAGACCGATGCAGGGTCCGCAGCCGGGCTGGAGGAAGTGGGCGCCCGCCCGACGGAAAGTCTCCCAGATGCCCTCGGCCTCGCAGCGCTGCTGAATCTCCCGGCTGGCCGCGGCGACGAAGAGTTGCACGCCGTCGGCCACCCGCCGGCCATCGAGCACCGCTGCCGCCGCCGCCAGGTCCTCGTAGCGAGAATTGACGCAGGACAGCAGGTAGGCCTTGTCCACCGCCACTCGCCGAGCCGCCATCACGTCGAGGGGAGTGACGGCCTGCACCGTGTCGGGACCGGCGACGTGGGGCCGTACCTGGGTGAGATCGACCACGATCCGCCCGGCGTAGTGGGCGTCGGCATCGGGCCGCGGAGGATCGGCTCGCCAGCCGGCGAGGGCCTGCGGGTCGATCGCCACTCCGCGGGCGCGGCGCTGCTCGAGCCACTGGCAGGTGACCTCATCGACGGGGAACCAGCCCACCAGCGCTCCCCACTCGGTGGTCATGTTGGCGACCGTCATCCGCGCGTCCATCGACAGCCCGGCCACACCCTCACCGGCGAACTCCACCGCCGCGTTGAGCACCTCACCCGAGGCGTAGAGCCCGCAGAGGCTGAGGATCAGATCCTTGCCCGTCACGCCTTCGGGCAGCGCTCCGTCGAGCACCACCTGCACCGTGCGCGGCACCTGCCACCAGAACTCGCCGGTGGCCCAGATCGCCGCCGCGTCGGTGCGCACCACGGGCGTGCCCAGGGCCCCCACCGCGCCGTAAATATTGGAGTGGGAGTCGGAGGCCACGACCAGGGCACCCGGCAACGCATGTCCCTGTTCGAGCATCATCTGGTGACCGATGCCCGCTCCGGCGGGATAGAAGGTGATCCCCTGCTCGCGCGCGAAGGCCTCGATGGCGGCGTACTTGGCCAGGTTGGCCTCCGAGCGATTCTGGATGTCGTGATCGAGGGCGAACACCGGCTGGGCCGGGTCGTCAACCCGAGCCGCGCCGATGGCACGGAACTTCGCCAGTACCGCGGCGGTGTTGTCGTGGGTCATCACGTGGCGCGGGCGGAGGGTGACGAAATCTCCCGCGCGCACCCGATCCGGCGCATCGAGGCTCACCCCGTGGGCACCGGCGATCTTCTCGATGACGGTCTGGCCCATCGCTGCCTCCTCTCGCTGCCGAAGCTACTTGTCGGCGACGGTCAGTTCGAGCAATTCGCTGACCGTCTTCAGCGAGTCGAGTTCCCAGATCGCCTGCACGAGTTCCCGGCGACGGGAATCGCTGAGCACATCCGCGGCCAGAGCCTCGAACTTCTCCTCGACTTCCTCGTCGGTCAGCGGGTTGCGGTAGTCGCCCTTAGGGTAGTCGAGCTGCTTTTCGAGGCTGCCGCCATCCCTGGTGTAGACCGTCACGTGGACCCGCTGCAACGCCGGGAAGACCTTTTCGATCTCCTCGTCGGCCACCACCTCCACCTTTTCGAGCTGGGCCCGGATGGTGGGGTCCATGATCTTTTCGTCGCTGAACTGGGCCGGCGTGACCTGCCGATCGACGATCGCCGCCGCGATGCAGTAGGGCAGTGAGTGGTCCGCCGTCTCCTTGCTGCGCGGGTCGTACTTGCTCGGATCGGCCAGAATGTCGGCCGCCCGGGCCAGAGAACGAATGCGTACCTTCTCGATGTCATCCGGCGCCAGGTCGTGGCCCTTGACCAGATCGAGCACGGCGGAGATCGGCGCGTGGGTCAGGGCCTCGGTGGGAAAGCCCTTCATCCCGCAGCGCTCGATGCGCCAGGACTCGCCGAGCCCCTCGGTCAGCACTTCGAGCTTCCACTCCGGCCCCAGGCAATGGGCCAGGCCCTCCTTGCCGTCGATCACGTGCTCGGGGCCGGTGTAGCCCCGCTCGGCCAGCAGCGCGGCCAGCACGCCACTCTGGGTCGCCAGGGGATCGACGGTGTTCT
>JALTMS010000122.1 GCA_027001345.1 Acidobacteriota bacterium
CTGGATGAGGGGGTGGAGTTCCTGGAGCCCGAAGGGGGTGGGTGGTTCCGTCGCAGCGCCGCCAGGCAGCAGGAGATGGACCGGGGGTTGCCGGCGCGGGCCTTCTCGAGCCGCGGTCTGCGAGATTGGGTTCGTATCGAGCACCAGCGTGCGGCGGGACGTTATCGACATACCCTCGCCGCGGTGCGCGCCTATCGAGGCGAGTATCGGGTGGTGGTACCGGCGCGGCTCGCCGAGGCGGGAGAATGGACCCTCGAAGTGCACTATGCTGGGCAGGTCGGCGCTACGCCGGCCAAGGGGAGCTGGAAGATCGGCATCGAGGGCGCCTCGGCAAGAGAGCAGCTCTCCTGGAAACTGGAGTTCGGCGATCCGGGCTGGTACCCGGTAGAAACCCTGGAACTGACGGAGGGTGACGTGCGGGTTTCGATCGAGGCGGAAGAAAAGACGCGAACGCTGTTTTTCGATGCACTCCGCTGGCGCCGGACCGAGGTGCCGCGTGGTGGCGGAGATGCCGGAGAATGAAGTGGCATGCTCGGGTACTGCTCGTCCTGCTGGGGATCGGTCTGCTGGCCTGTACGCCCCAGACCCGCGAAGAGAAGATCGAGTTCCGTGTTCCGGTTCGGGTGCAGGAAGTAGGTACTGGTGACGTGGAGGACAGCATCGTGGCCACGGGGAGCGTGCGCGCCAGTGAGGTGGTGGCGTTGACCGTGGAGTCACCCGGCCTGCTCGAGGTGGCTCGGGTGGGCGACGAGGCTCGCCGCCTGGCCGAGGGCGACCTGGTGGCCGAAGGCCAGATCGTCGCCACGATTCGGGGAGAAGAGGTGCGGCTGGCTGCGCGTACCGAGGCCACCGAGCGACGTTTCCTGACGGCCAAGCGCGACTACGAGTCCAAGCAGAAGCTCTTCGAAGCGGGGCTGATCGCCGAGCAGGAGGTGATCGCCGCAGAGGCCGCCCTGGCCGATGCCCGGCTGGAAGTCGAGCGCAGTCGCTATACGGAAAAGCAGACCCAACTGGTCTCTCCGATCGCCGGTGTGGTGCTCGAATTGGCGCGGGATGCCGGTGGGCAGCCGCTGGCCGATGGGCAGCGGGTGACCACCGGCTTCACAGTCGCGCGCATCGCGCCCCTCGACCCCGTGGTGGCGGACGTCGATATTCTCGGGCCGGACATCTCCCGCGTGCGGGTCGGTCTGCCCGCCCGGGTGCAGCACCAGGGCTGGCCCGAACATGTCTTTCCTGGCCGGGTCCGCCGACTGGCGCCGACCCTCGATGTCCGTACCCGCGCGCTGAGGGTCGAGGTGGAGGTTTCCAATCCAGACCTGGTGCTCCGCCCGGGAATGTTCGTCGAGGCCACCGTGATCGTCGAGACCCGCAAGGGCGTGCCCGTGGTGCCTCGGGAAGCGGTCGCCGAGCGTGCGGGGCGCAAGGTGGTGTTCGTGCTGCGCGGGCAGCGGGTTGCCGAACGCGAGGTGCGTCTGGGTCTGGGCAATGACGAGGTGGTCGAAGTGCTCAGCGGCGTCGAGCCGGGGGAGAAGATCGTCGTCAAGGGGCTCGAGACCCTGGCCGACGAGAGCCGGGTGCGCGTGACGGGGTCCTGAGCGGTGACCGGCTGGATCCAGCTCGCGGCTCGCCGACCCGTGGCGATGGTGGTCATCGCCCTGGCTGCGGTCCTTGTCGGATACCGCGCGTTTCGTCTGCTTCCCGTGGACTTGCTGCCGGACCTCGAGTCGCCGACGGTGGTCGTCTCGGTCCGTTCGGGCAAT
>JALTMS010000123.1 GCA_027001345.1 Acidobacteriota bacterium
GTGGAGGTGTGGTCGATGACGGATGAGGCTCGATCCGGTTCGCCGCTGATCGTGATCTGTCCCTGCTGCCAGGGACGGCTGACCGTCGATCCGGACAGTGGGGTGGTGCTCGACGCCGAAGATGCCGGCAGCGCGCCGCGGGATATCGACGATGCTCTCGGGGCCGTGCAGCAGGCCGGATCCCGTCGCGATCAGGAGTTTCTCCGCGCCTTCCGCAACGAGCAGCAGCGGGGCCGGACCCTCGAGCAGAAGTTCCGCATGGCCCGGGAGAAGGCCGGCGAGGATCCCACGCGGCGCAACGATCCCCTGGATCCGGAATGACCGCCGGAACCGAAATCAGCCGATCGCTGGCGGGCATTGCGGGTCTGCTGCTGCTGGCCGGAGCCCTGGTGTCGACTGTCGGCTGTCGGCCGAATGAGGAAGAGCGGGTCACGGCTCTGTACGAACTGGCTCGCTCCGAAAAGCTGGATATCGAAGCCTTGCGCAAGTCCCTCTCCGATCCCTCGCCCCTGGTGCGTTCCACCGCCGCGGCTCTGGTGGCCCGCACCAGCGGGAATGTGGGTCTCGGCCTGCTCGCCGAACTGGTCGATGATCCGGATCCGGGTGTGCGGGCGTCGGTGGCGGCGAGTCTCGGCAAGCTGGGTGATCCCGCGGCGATTCCCACCCTTGCGCTGCTGATGCGTGATGGCAGCCTGGTGGTACGCATCAAGGCGGCTCAGGCGCTGGGAGAAATCGGTGATCCGGCCGGGGTGGCGCCGCTGTTGCGGGCTCTCCAGCAGCCGGAGCCAAAGGTCCGCCAGGTAGCGACCGAAGCTCTCGCGCAGATTGCCGCCCCCGAAGCGATGGAGACCCTGCTCGGTCTGCTGGACGACGAGTCGGTGATGATTCGTTCGTGGGCCGCGCGGGGACTCGGTGCGATCGGGGATCCGCGGGCCGTGCCGGCCCTCGAGGCAATGGCCAGGCGGGACAACCGGTACGACCAGAGCGCCGCACGCGCCGCCCTCGAGCGGATCGAGGCCGCCGCGGGGCAAAACAAAGCCGGCGGGGCCGATCCCCGCCGGCAGCCGTGACGAGGGGGGACGGAGGACCTCGCCCGGCAGACTCGCCCCGGTGAATTGCGAGATGCATGCCAGATTCCACTTCGGTCGGGTGCCGAATCGGGCGAACGCCTGGGGGTGAAGGGCAAGCCCACTGTTTTCCTGGTTTCACGGGAGACTCAGATGTGTCCATGGTGACTTGCGAGGGGCTGGCGAGGGAGCTGCGCGGCACCGTCCGCGCCGCGTGTGTCAACGCGGGTGGACGGCAGGCGTCCCCTGGCGGCGTCGGCTCCGGGCTGGACAGCTCTCGCGGGTCTCTGCTAGGCTGCCGGGGGCTGGGGAGCGCCTGGCAGCAGTGGCTGATGCTGGTGGTCGCCGCGCTCCTGCCGGCTGCCGGTGCTGACGCCCGGGCCCTGGCCCCAGCGGATCCGCAGGCTTCTGCCGAACAGGTGGCTCCCGGCGGGAGTCCTCTCGATCGAGCCGAGGTCGTGCGCCGCAGATCCTGCGAGAGCCGGGAAGATCTCGAGTACCTGCTCGCCCGCCTCGAGGACGCCGAGCCCCTGGTCCGGGGAACGGCGCTCAGCCGCTTGCTGGCGGCGCCTCGGGAACGGCTGGTGGAACTCCTGGGTCGGGCTCCGGTGTCCTCCAGGGGCGAGGGAACGGCCCGTTTGATCGCGGTTCTCGCCCTTGAGGAGACTTCCCTCGTGCGGTACTGGAG
>JALTMS010000124.1 GCA_027001345.1 Acidobacteriota bacterium
CGGAGGCTCGGGGATTCGCTACGACCGGGGGGCGCAGGCCCAGTTTCAGTACTCGTTCAATCTCGGCGACGTGATCCGCTTCGATGCCCTGCTGGACCATGCGCGGATCCACGACGCGACTCTCAGTGATGGAATGACCCAGCACACCGGCCTCGGTATCGCCGCCAATTTCGTCGGTCCGTGGCGTACCCTCTGGAGGCTGGACTACGGGCGAGCCCTGAAGAGTGATCTGAAGGCCGCCGAGGGGCAGAGCGAGTTCATGCTGGTCGTGCTGCGGCTCTGGTAGTCCCGAGGAGCGGACGATGAGCGCTCGGGGCGCTGGCGTACTGGTCGACGGTCGACCCCTGCAAGGGCCCACCGGCCGCCGGGGCGTCGGACGCTACGTCAGGGATCTGCTCGGGGGGCTGGCCGACAGCGGCCGACTCGCGCCTCTCGGCGCCCTGATCGATCCACGTCGCCCGCCGCCGGAGAGCCTCCCAGATGGGGTCACGGCGCTGTGCCCTCCACGTCCACCGGGCCCCGCGCTGGGCTGGGGGCGGGTGGTCGGCCCTCGCTGGATCCGCGCTTTCGACCCCGAGCTGTGGCACGCGACCTTCCTGGCTCCGCCCCGCGTGCCCCGTGCCCTGCCCTGGGTGGCGACGGTTCACGACCTGATTCCCCTGCGCCATCCGCGGCGCTTCCGGCGCCGGCACCGACTGGTCTTCGGCCTGTCTCTGCGCTGGTCCTGCCGGGCGCCGCTGGTGATCGCCGTCAGTCGCTGGACGGCCGATCAACTTGTCGCCCGTCTCGGGGTGGAGGCGTCGCGGATCCGCGTGGTGCCACCGCCGGTGGACTTCACCGCGATCGCCGCCGCCGCGGGACGTGGCGGCGTCGATGGGGTGGACGGGCCCTACCTGCTGCACACCGGCGGCTTCGATCCGCTCAAGGGAGTCGAAGATCTCCTGCTGCCGGCATTCGCTCGCCTCAGACACCGGGAGATCGCTCTGGTCCTCACCGGCGGCAGCACCGCCGAGCAAGTGCGCATCGAGCGGCAATTGCCGGATCGGGGTCTGACGGGGCGGGTGCATCTGACCGGTCATCTTTCGCCGGCCGATCTGGGCCGCGCGATGGCGGGGGCCGCGGCGGTGGTGGTCTCTTCTCGGGAGGAGGGCTTCGGGATTCCCGCCGTCGAGGCGCTGGCGGCGGGGACGGCGCTGGTGGTGGGGCCCGCGGCGGCGACTCGCGAGATCGCGGGAGATGTCGGGCATCTGGCTGACGGCGATGACCCGGAGGCTCTGGCCCGAGCGATGGAAGCGGCGCTCGAAGAGGGCGATGCGGACAGTCCGGCGGCTGCGGCGCGCCGCCGTCGGGCGGGGCTCTATGCCCGTGACGTGGTGGCCGAACAGATGATCGCGGTCTACCGGGAGGCCGCGGGATGGTGATGCAGGTGGCCGTCGATGCGCGGGTGCTCTCCCACCGCCCCACCGGGGTCGCTCGTTACCTGCGCGGGGTACTCGAGGCGATGGTGCCGCAAATGGCAGCCGATGAGCGCCTGGAGTTGCTCAGTGACGGGGCGATCGCCGATCCCCCCGGGGGGCTGCCGGTGCGGATTCTGCGCTGGCCCCTGCCGGGAGGGGATCCGGCCTGGAGGCAGCTACGGCTGGCGGCGGCGCTGGCGCGACGGCCCCCGGACCTGCTGTTCTGCCCCTTCTATACCGTGCCACTGCTGGTCGGCGTGCCGCGGGTGGTGACGGTGCACGATGTCTCTTTCGCGGCCCATCCCGAGTGGTTCCGGCACCGCTCGCGGCTGGCTTTCAGCCTGGTGGGGCCCTCGGCGCGCAGGGCGCGTGCGGTGCTCACGCCGAGTCGATTCTCCGCCGGAGAGATCGAACGGCGCCTGGGAGTGGAGCGAGAGAAAATCCACGTCACGCCGCTGGGAGTCGATGCGAATTGGAGCGCGCCGATCGGCGAGGTGGAGCGGCGTGCCCTGCGGAAGTGGCTGGGCGTCGATGGGCCCTACCTGCTGCACCTGGGAGCGGTGCACCTCCGACGCCACGTGGACGTGAGCGTCGATGCCTTCGCACGGCTGGCGGCGCTTCACCCCGACCTGTCGCTGGTGGTGGCGGGTCCGGATCAGCCTCCCGCTCCGGACCTGGTCGCCCTGGCCAGGAGACGGGGTGTGGCTGACAGGGTTCTGCGGCGGCCCTGGGTGCCGGCCGAGCATCTCCGGGCGCTGGTGGCCGAGGCCCGGGCACTGATCTACCTCTCCGACTACGAGGGCTTCGGTTTGCCGGCCCTCGAGGCGATGGCTTGCGGGACGCCGGTCGTCGCCCTGCGACGGGCAAGCCTGCCCGAGGTGCTGGGGGAGGCCGCCGTGTGGGCCGAGAGTGCGGATCCCACGGAAGTCGCCGGTGCCGTCGCCCACCTGCTGGAAGAGGATTCCCTGGTCGATCGCGTGGTGGACGCAGGCCGGCACCGGGCCAGGAGCCTGACCTGGGAAAGCTGCGCTCGCCGGACCCTGGCTGTGTTACGACAGCTTGGTCCGGACCGTGCCTGAACCTTTCGTTCGAACGGCCGCAGCCACCGGCAGGGGGCCGGGTTCCGTGGGTTCTCTGGCCCCACTCGGTGTTTCACGGGCCGAGGCGTGTTCCGGCCACGCTCCGGCAGTGGAGGCCTCGGTGCGGGCCATCGAGCGGCCGTTTGCGAGGTTTCACCTCGGAGCTTCATGCACAAGCCGTCCGGGCTGACGAATATCGTGGGTTCAGATACCTCGACGCTGGCGATTCGAGCCCCTAGATTCCCCTCGTAGCGGGTGCCGCAGGGTTCCCCGGTTGCCCCGATTCCGGACAAGGAGGTCGATCATGTCCTTGCTACAGTGGGATGAGAACCTGAGCGTGGGAGTCGAACAGTTCGACCATGAACACAGGAAGCTCATCGCCATCATGAATGAACTCTTCGATGCGATTCAGACCGGCCATGCCGAGCTGGTTCTCGGCCCGATTCTCGTCCGGCTGGTGGACTACACGATGACCCACTTTTCCAATGAAGAGCAGGCCATGCGCGAGGCCGGATACGAGGGGCTTGCCGAGCACAAGGCGCTGCACGATGAACTGATTCGGCGGGTCGCCGAAGTGCAGCGGCACTATCGGGAGGGTGCGGCCTCCGCGGTCAGCACCGAGCTGATGGATTTTCTCAAGAACTGGTTGATCGGGCACATCCAGATCGAGGACAAGCAGTACGCGCCCGTTCTCGCGCGGGAAACGGCAGACGTCTGAGCCCGCCGTATCGATGAGCCGTTCGGCCGAATCGCGGTGAGCGCCGGCCGATCGGACCCTTCGTGTCTCCCCGAATCCGCACTCAGCGCTCGAACCACCTGCGACAAGGCTTTCGGCCGCGAGGTCGGCGGCGATCGTGCGCTTTCCAGCGCCACTCGACGAGGGTCGGCCGGGGCCTAGATTGTTCCCTGTACGCTGGTCTCGGCACTTGCCCCGGCTTGCCAGCGAGAGGAGGATGCGATGTCACTGATGGAGTGGAGCGACAATCTGAGCGTGGGGGTCGATCAGTTCGACGACGAGCACAAGAAACTGATCAACATCATCAACGAGCTGTTCGAGTCGATGCGCACGGGACGGGCGCAGGATGCTCTGGGCTCGATCCTCAACCAGCTCGTGGACTACACCAAGACCCACTTCGCCAACGAGGAGCGGGCGATGCAGGAGGCGGGCTACTCGGGCTATGAGGCGCACAAGGCCAAACACGATGCCCTGACGCAACGGGTGGCAGAGGTGCAGAAGAAGTACCAGTCCGGCGCCAAGGCGATACTGACCATCGAGGTGATGAACTTCCTCAAGAGCTGGCTGGTGGAGCACATTCAGGGCGAGGACAAGAAGTACGCATCTGCGCTTTCCGGCACGCAGGTGGGTGCCTGAAACTCGGCCCGGCCGACAAGCTGCGGGCCGCCAGCCCTCTCGGGGTTCGGCGGCCCGTTTTCCTTTGCTCGCTCGTCAGGGGAGACCGCATCGAGCCGCCTTGACAGGGAAGAGGTTATTGTCTACATTGTCCTAGAACATTAGGACATACGATGCAAATCAGTCTCCGGCCTTCCGACCCCCTGCCTCTGTATCGACAACTCGTCGAGCAGCTCCGGCGGCAGATCTTGCTGGGGATTCTCGCACCGGGCAGCCGCATCCCCCCGGTACGGGACCTGGCCGTGATGGCGCGGGTCAATCGCAACACCGCGGCGCGGGCCGTGCAGGCCCTCGAGGCAGCGGGTCTGGTCTGCGCCCGAGTGGGGCGGGGCACCTTCGTCGCCGACGATGCGCCGGTCCGGGCCCGCGCGAGTCTCGGTGAGGCTCTCGACGCCCTGCTCGACCGCACCATCGACGAAGCGCGCCTTCTCGGCGCCGATCTCGAGGAACTGCCGGCTCGCCTCGCGGCGCGCCTGGCGGACAAGGAGGACGCGCGATGATCCCGGCGTTGGTTTTCGAAGCGGTGACCCGCTGCTTTGCCCGTACTGTGGCTCTCGACGGGTTGAGCCTGACCGTCGAGCCCGGACAGATCGTGGGGCTGGTCGGTCGCAACGGCGCGGGCAAGACCACCGCGTTGCGCCTGGCCCTCGGCGACCTCTACCCCGACCGGGGGAGCATTCGGGTACTGGGCCTCGATCCCATACGCGATGGCCTGGCGGTGCGCGAGCAGGTCAGCTTGCTGGCCGAAGAGAATGCCCTCTATCCGTGGATGAAGGTGGGGGAGATCCTGCGCCTGGCCGGGGCGCTGCATCCGAGGTGGGACGCCCAGGTGGCCGACACTCTGGCGCGCAAGCTGGATCTCGAGCCCGGCAAGAAGATCGCCGCCCTCTCCCGGGGGGGGCGGGCGAAGGTGGCCCTGGTGTTGGCGGTCGCCTGTCGGCCCCGGCTGCTGCTGCTCGACGACCCTACCGCAGGACTCGACCCCCTGGTCCGGAGGGAAGTGCTCGAAGGCATCCTCGAGACGATCCACGCCGAGGGGGGAACGGTGATCTATGCCTCCCATCTGGTGGAGGACATCGAGCGCATCGCCGACCGGGTGGTGGTCCTCGACGAGGGACGGATCACTCTCGATGGCGCAGTCGATGATCTCAAGCAACGGATTCGCCGGGCGACCGCGGTATTCGACGGCCGGGTGCCGAGTCTGGAAGGCTTGCCCGGAAAAATTCGCAGCGTTGTCGAAGGGCGCGTGCTGCACCTGGTCGTAGACGCACAGCGCCCGGAACTCCTGGGAGTCCTCGAGCAAGCGGGGGCGCGCACGGTGGAGTTCGAGTCGCTTTCTCTCGAGGAGATCCTCGTCGCCCGCCTCGGAGAAGATGCCGTGGGCGAGAGCGCAGGAGGCGCGGGCTGATGGAGAACGTGACAAGGAAGGCGCCGCCCGCGAAATGGGCGATCTATCGGGCGCTGCTCCGGAAGGAATGGAAGCAGGCGCGTGTGCTGACCGCTGTCGGTGCGGGGCTCGGCTTCCTCGTGCCGCCGGTTCTGCTGCTCTTCGCCGGCGAGGACGGTAGTGCCGGCGGATGGCGGGCCTACGACGCACACGATGTCTTCGCCACGCTCTGCCCACTGCTCTACGTCCTCGCCCTGTGGCCCTTGTGGGCCCTGATGGCATCGGTGCAGGTGTTTTCCGCTGATCGGGCGGCGGGTACCGAGCGCTTCCTCCTCGACCGCCCGGTGCCTCGCACCCGGGTCTGGCTGGTGCGTCTGGCGACCGCGGCAGGCAGCCTGCTGGCGGTGATGGCGGCTTCGGGACTGGGTTGGTGGCTGTTTGGTGATCTGCTGGGGGGAACAGCCCTTGCCGGCTCGATCGACAAGGTGGACTGGCTCCGCGGCAACGCGCTGGCACTGCTGGCGCTGGCGTTGGGGTTGCTCCTGGCCTCGGGGGTCTTTGCCGCGGCCTGCGGAGCGCGGTCGTTTGGCGGTGTCCTGCTGGGAGCCACGGTGGCGGTGATCATCGGTGCGGCCCTCCTCGAGCTGGCGGCAACGCTCTGGGTCATCTATCGGCAGGCGCTCGTGATCGGTCCCCTGTGGGCGATCGCGACGCTGTTGGCCGCGGGCTGGCTGATGCTCTGCCGCGGTGAGCCCGCGGGTCGGGGGCGCTGGTTGCGGGGTGGCGCCGTCCTCCTCGGCGCAGCGGTCGGTGCGGCGGGACTGGTGCTTGCCGTCGCGCCGCTGGCCATCGAGTGGAAGCTACACGGTCTTTCCCTGCCTTCGATGTATCTCGATAGCACGTCGTACAGTGGGGTGGAGAGCTTTTTTCTGCCTTCCCGCGAAGCTCGGGCGGGCTGGCTGCTCGACGCGAAAAGCGGTGAGCGCAAACGCTTTTTCTCGGATGTGAGCAGTGTGGCCTTTTCGAGCGGCGGAGGGAAGATCGCGGTGGCAACGGGAAACCTTCCAGTCGGGATCGGGGAGGAGCGTCAGATCGGCGTTTACGATGCTCGTAGCGGGAGACTCGTGAACCGGATTCCGCTGGGGGAAGAGGTGACGTTCAGCTACGGCCTGTTCTGGCGCGCAGAAAAAGTGCTCTTCACCGTCTGGCTCGAGGGAAAGTCCAAGTCGCTGTTCGAGGCGGATCTCACTACCGGCGAGCTGCGTCAGGTCGTCGCCTTCCCCGTGGCGCGGGCCTCGGTGGTGCACTCGAGGGATGGTTCGCGAGTCTTTCTCGTTTTTTCCGACTACGATTCCGGGGTGTTGCGCATCGTTCCCGTCGACGTGGAGCAGGGGGCGCTGGGCGATGCGCTCGTTCTTCCTGGAGACCGGGGCGGCATCTGGCTGGCCCATCACAGCCTGTCCCGAGAGGGGACTTTCTGGCTGAGCGAGTTGGGTGAGAGCAGGGTCGAGGCCATCGATCTCGATCGGCGAGAGACGGTGCTCCGACTCGATGGTGTTGCCAATCTCGCCGGACGCTGCTGGCTGGGGGACGAGACCCTGGCCTGGGTCGGCCCGGCGGAACAGGCAATGGACGGTGGCGGTCCGGCTCTCCATCTCTGGGATCCTCGGCAGGGTCGGCGGCAGGTGCATCGCTGGGCTCGGCAACAAGACGTCGTCCTGGTGGCCGAGCCGCGGGGAGAGCGGTTGTTGATGCTCAGCCGAGGGCATGAGGTTCCCGCTTCGGCGGGTTTCGAGGAAGTGGTCCTCTTCGATCCGCGCGATGGTTCCTGGCGGCTGCTTCCGGTTCAGAGGGCCGGGCGGAATCCCCTGAGGGTGATCTGGGGGACCTCCTCGACCCTGGCGTTGCTCTTCGAAGACGGCGTCTTCCGGTTCGACCTGGAGGGTTCCGGCCCCCCGAGACTCCTGGACAGGGCTTCGACTCGCCAACCCGAATCGTCGTTGAACCTGATGCTGGAGCTGAC
>JALTMS010000125.1 GCA_027001345.1 Acidobacteriota bacterium
GCTCTTTGCGCAGGCGGTACTGGTCGAGGCCACCCTGTCGTTCCTCGGTGTCGGTGGCGGTAGTCGTGATTCGCTGGGCCGACTGATCGCCGAAGCCTCCCGCAACCTGCCTGAGGGCTGGTGGCAGCTCGCCATTCCCGGCACCCTGCTGCTGATCCTCGCCACTACCTTCGGGAGGAGGGGGCAGCCGACTTTCGCGGACACCCGGCGTCCATCCCAAGTGCGGAGATAGGCGCCGGCCCGGCTGGAAAGCTGTCCATCACAGGGCCTGGCTTTCCTCGAGCACCGGAGCACAGCCGGGAGTCGGGCAGGGGCAGTCGTCGAGCAGGGACGCGAAGTGGCGGACGTTGTGGTGCGTGTCGAAGAGTTCGACGGCACGGGCACGGGCCGCCCGGCCGAGGCGACGGCAGAGTTCCTCGTCGACCAGCAGGCGCCAGAGCGCCGCTGCCAGCGCTCCAGGATCGGCCTGGGGCACCAGCAGGCCCGTGACCTCGTCGATCACCGCCTCGGGGATGCCCGTCACCGGAGTCGAGACCACCGGCACCGCACAGGCCATCGCCTCGAGGATCACGGTGGGCAGGCCGTCCCGATCGCCGTCGGCCCCGACCACGCAAGGTGCCGCCAGCGCCCGAGCCAGAGGCAGCAGCCGCTGCAAGTGGGGGCGGGAGCGGGGCCCCTCGAGGCTGACGCGGTCAGCGATGTCCTGTTGTTCGATACGCTGGCGCAGTTCGCCGAGTAGCGGGCCCTTGCCAATGATCCGGCAATGGAAGTCGATTCCCCGCCGGGCCAGCAGTGCGCAGGCATCGATCAGGTGGACAAAGCCCTTCTTCTCGACCAGTCGACCGATGGCGAGGATGATCGGTGGCTCCCGTGCCGGTGCTGCGCCGGGGACGAAGCGCCGGGTGTCCACGTGGCTGTAGATCCGGGTTACCGGAGCGGCCAGCGAGCCGCCGAGGGCCTCGAGCCTCCGCCGGTTGTAGTCGCTGATCGTGATCGTGCGTTCCGTCTCGCGCAGCAGGTTGGCGATCATGCGCGGTGAGCGCGAGCGGTGGTAGATGTCCCGGGCGTGAGCCGTGAAGGTGAACGGCACGCCCATCAGCCGGGCGGCGAAGAGAGTGCTGATCGCCGGCAGGCTGGCGAAGTGGGCATGCAAGCGCGTACAGCCCGCCTCAGAAGCCTGCTCGGCGATCAGCGGAGCCCGCAGAAAGCCTTTCCAGGAGGTCGGCAACCAGCGCAGCGCACGGCCCAGGGCGGAGAGGTAGCGCAAGGGGGAGCGCAGCAAGGCCCGACCGTGGGAGGAGAAATAGCGCCAGGGATGCCCACTGGCCCGCTCGGGTAGGTAGCGGACTTCCGCCCGCACCCGGGCCAGATCCTCGTGGAAGCGACCGTCGTTGGGTTTTTCGAGCGAAATGACGATGATTTCGCGGCCCGCGGCCTCCATCTCGAGAATCTCGGCGAGAATGAAGGTCTGCGAAAAGCGCGGGTACGTCTTCAGCACGTAAGCGATCACGGCATGGCTCCCTGGTCCTCCCAGGTCGCGGCCGGGCGCCGGGCTCGCAGCAGACCCGCCAGGTCAGCGGCGATGCGATCGAGGCCCTGCAGATCGCGGGGTGGGCGGGGGCGGCCGAAGGCCTCGAGCAGGGTCCGGGCGAACGAGGCGGTGTCGGTGGCTCCATCGGGGAGCACCTCCACCGCCTCACGGTGGGCTAGGCGAAGGGCCCGGACCAGCTGCTCGAGACGGGGG
>JALTMS010000126.1 GCA_027001345.1 Acidobacteriota bacterium
ACAAAGCCGCCGGACCGACGGGCCCACGCGTACCCGGGTTAGACTCAGCCCATGATCACCGAGCGCAGCAGATCGTCCAACGCCTTGATCTGGACCGCGGTCTTCGCCGCGGCTTTCGGCTGGGTCGAGGCGGTGGTGGTGGTCTACCTGCGGGAGATCTACTACCCCTCCGGCTTCACGTTTCCCCTGGAAATGATGCCCCCATCGACGGCGGTGGTGGAGGTGGCCCGGGAGGCGGCGACCCTGGTGATGCTGGTGGCCGTCGCGCGACTCGGCGCGCGTAGCGGATGGGGGCGCTTCGGCCTGTTCGCGCTCGCCTTCGGCGTGTGGGACCTGGTCTACTACCTCGGCCTCTTCCTGGCCCTCGGCTGGCCCGAGTCGCTGGTCACCTGGGACGTGCTCTTCCTGATTCCGGGGATCTGGACTTCCCCCGTGTGGGCGCCGATGCTGATTTCGGTGTTGCTGGTGGGCTGTGGAGCGTGCCTGGCGCGGCTCGGTGAGGCCGGCCGCCTGCCGCCCCCCGATCGTCTGGAGTGGCTGCTGGCCGCGGCCAGCCTGGTGGCGATTCTCGCCGCCTTCCTGGCCAACCATGGCCCCGTGGCCGCGGGTGCCGCACCCGGGGCCTTCCCCCGGCTCCCCTTCTTCAGCGGCGTCGCTCTGGCTCTGGCAGCCTTCGTGCGCCTGCTGCGAAGGCGTTGACCGCCTCTACGCTCGTGCGCCGGCCAGGTCTTCGAGGGGGGCATCACGGCTCCGGAGCGATATCGAATAATCCCACGGCCCGCCGCAACGCCCTGTCTCGGGTCCACAGACGGCAATGGGAGAGCCGAGCGGAGGCGAGCAGGGAGGGGTTACGACGCAGGTCCTCTGGCGAGGGGGCTGACCACGGCCCAGGCGCGGATCAAGGCTGCGGTGGCGTCGTCGAAGAAGGTGTAGAACACGGGTACCACCAGCAGGGTCAGTGCGGTGCCGGAGGTCATTCCGCCGATCAGGGTCAGGCTGAAGCTGGTGTAGCTCATGCCGATGGAGGAAGACTCGGCGAAAGCCAGGGGAACCATTCCGCCGACGGTGGTGATGGCGGTCATCATGATTGGGCGGAAGCGGCGCCGGGTTGCCATGCGGATCGCCGCGTTGCGCGCCATGCCCTCGCGTCGCAGGCGCCCGATGGTGTCGACCAGCACGATGCCGTTGTTCACCACCACACCCACCAGCAGCACGATACCCACCACACCGAGGAAGTCGATGTCACGACCAGTGGTGAAGTGAATCCAGCCGACGCCGATCGCAGCCAGGGGCATGGTCAGCACGATCGACAGGGGCAAGACGAAGCTCTCGAAGAGAAAACCCATCAGCAGATAGATGAAAACCACCGACAATCCGAGGGCGAAGAAGAGGCTCGACAGATCATTCTCGAAGCTCTCCCGCTGGGCTCGGCCGGCGACTTGCACACCCTCCGGAAGCGCCAGCCCGCCGGTCAGGGCGGTCAGTCGCTGACGCGTCGCCTCGCGGCCTTCCTCGGCCAGGTCGAGGGTGATGGTGCGCGAGATCTTGCGGTTGACCCGGTAGATGTAGGGCGCCGCGGTCAGGGGGCGAGCGTTGGTCAGGGCGGCGAGCGGAAGCCGACCCGACGCGGTCGGCACGAGGAAGGTCTCGAGTTCCGCCAGATCCTCCCGATCGGCCTTGCGGAAGCGAATGCGTACGGGCACTTCTCGACCTTCGTCCTGGAAGCGGGGCAGGCTCCGGC
>JALTMS010000127.1 GCA_027001345.1 Acidobacteriota bacterium
CAACATTCCCCTGGCTCTCAACCACTACCGTCGAGCCGAGACGCTGGTCACCGACGAGTTGGGCAATCCCCTGCCGGGGCAGGACTCCTGGCTGCAGCGGATCCTGCTGCGCAAGCTGACGGCCCTTTCGGACCTGGGGCGATACGAGGAATTGCTCCGGCTGACCGCCCGCTACCGCAGACTCTACGAGCCCGACTTCTACAGCGTGGACATCTGGCCTCTGATGAAGCTCGGCCGCATCGAGGCGGCCCGCCGAGCCGCGGCCCTGGCCCTCGGCTCGGACAGCGAGATCGGGGAGGTCATCGCCCGCAACGGCCTGTGCGCCCTCGACGGCTATCAGGCCTGCAAGGTGATGCTCGACGCGGTGAAAAAGGCCCAGTTGCCTCCCGCCGTCGCCTTGCGCAACCTGGGCGTGGCCGCCGTCACCGCCGGACGCTACGACGAGGCGGAGCAACTCCTGCTCGAGGCCACCTCCCACCCCGACCCGGATATCAATCCCTGGCGGGACCTCGCCTCCCTCTACGCCGCGGAAGGGAGGCTGGCCGAGGCGATCGAGACCGCCAGGAAGATGGCCGAGTACGGTCGTCGGCTGCCGCCCCGTCAGAAACAGTACTCACGGGCCGAGGAACTGGCCGTCAGCGGACTGCTGCTGCTGCTCGCCGGTCACCCAGAGCGGGCACTGCCCCTGCTTGAGCAGGCCCTCGACCAGCCGGACCGGGACTCCCACTGGTCGGGGTCGGCGGAGGAGGTCAACAGCGAGGCCGTGCTGGCCATCAGAACGACCATGGAAACCCTCGCCGAACGACTCGAGGAACGGGCCTCGATCGAGACCTGGTCCCGGGCCTGGCGGCCGGCCCTGGGGGCGGTCCAGATGCGTGCCCGGGCCTGGCGGGTCGGTCGTCGCCTGCTTCCCCTGCTGGCGGCAGGCGGTCTGCGTCCCTCCGAAACGGCCGAGGACATCTCCCGGCCGGAACTCTCCGGCACGGGCTGGCTGGTACTCGACGGGGTGGCGCTGATGGGTTCCGGTCCGACCCTGGGCCTGGTGCGAGACCTGCTCGCCGATGGCCCTCCCGCCGGCAGCCATCTTCCCCGGGAGATCCGCGACGGATTTCTCCGGGCGCTGGAAACCGAAGCCCTCTGGCTGCGCGGCCAGTGGGAGGCGGTGGCCGATGCGGGGGCCGCAGCGAGACGTTTGCTGCCCGCCGCCGAACGCCTGCTCCAGCTCCGCCTGGCCGCCCGCATGGCCGACGCCGCCTGGCGCGCGGGCGACTTCGAGCAGGCTGCCTCACTCTACGACGAAGTGCTCGCAGTGGACCCCGCCATGCTCCGCCGACTCGGCCAGGCGCTCCCCTTGCAGCCCCGAACCCCCACTCGCGCGGCGAGCCTGGCAGCCGGCACTCCGCGCTTTGTCCTGGACGCCCGAGCCCTCTGGCGGATCGACGACGATGGCCGGCGGCTGTGCCTGAGCACCGTCGGGGGCTCACGCATCGCCTGTGCCACCGATCCCGGCCCGACCGAGGCCGGCAGCCAGACGACGCCGCCTCGCCGAGTGGTGCCCTGGGAGCAGTGGCTCGACCCGGGCAGCCTGCTCGACACCGACCGGCGGCGTGCCGCGGCCCTGCTCGAAACCGCATTCGCGCCGCGCATCGATCTCAGTCAGAGCACCCTCGACAGTCTCGACGCCGCGAGCGGCGTGGACAGAGCAGTGGATTCGGAGGCCCTCGACGAGATCCTCGATT
>JALTMS010000128.1 GCA_027001345.1 Acidobacteriota bacterium
GACTGGGGTGAGCGGGAGGAAGAGCCGATGTATGCCTACGAGTACCTGCTTCTGGGCCATCTCAATGCGGGCCGGCGCCTGATGGAGGGGCCGCTGCCGGAGCGGATCATCGCGGTCGCGCATGGGAGCTGGAGAGCCCTGGCAACGATGGCTATCGCCTACGAGCAGGGACAGTGGGAGGTCTGCGCCCGGACCTGGGAGGAGCTGCCTGCGACGTGGCGGGCGCGATGGGACCTGCACAACTTCTGGTACGCGCAGTGCCTGCTCGATCGCCCGGATCCAGATCCCCGTGGGGCACTCGAACACCTCGGTCGCGAGGCGACGGCCGGCGACTCGGGAATGGAGATTCCAATGGCTACCGCGCGACTGCTGGCCCACGCACTGCTCGGAGAGACTCTCGACAGCAGCGCGGTGCGTCGGGCGGAAGAAGAAGTCGCTCGCTTCGAAACTCACGCTGCCTGGGATCTGCACGCCCTCTACATGCGTCGCCTGGCTCGCCGCAATCTCGCCCGCGCCCGGGCCAGCCGGATCTCGCCGCCCTGAGCGGCACGCTCGTCGCGTTTGCTCGAGGCTGCTGCCGTCCGATCGCTGTGGAGAACGGCTCCGGTTCCGTGGAAGATCGGTGGGGTCCATAATGGTGGCCCGAAGGAGAAGGGAGCCCGATGAGCAGTCGCAAGGTCACGCCACCACGTCGGCCGGAGTCGGCCGAGCCGCCGCCGGAGCTGCACTACCAGGCAGTGCGCCTTCCGTCGGGTGAACTGCTACCGATCGAGGTGAGGCTCGGCCGTCGCCTGCTGCGTACGCTGCCGCCGGACAGCCCGGAGGCCCGGCGCCTGATCGCTGCTGGTCGGGTGGAAGTCGTCTCGCCGCGCTGAGAGTCTCAGGCCCCTGCGGAGGCGGTCGGCCAGGTGCGTCCGGCGGTCGCTGCGGCCAGGCGGGCCGCACCGAGCAGCGTCAGCTCCCGCTCGGCGGCGCAGACCAGGGGTGCTTCGAGGGTCTGCCGCAACAGGGCGATCATTTGCGGTGAGTCGAGAATCCCGCCGGAGAGCATCACTCCCCCCTGACGTCCTCCCCGCATCAGGCCTGCCGTGGCGTTCGCCAGATCCCGGGCACGGCGTTGCGGGGCGGGATCGCCGAGGGCCAGGCGTCGCGCCAGGTGCCGGTGCCAGAAGGGGCCCGCGTCCTGGGTCTCGCGCTCGGGCAGCAATGGCCTTTCGAGCAGGAACAGGGGCGGGGTCCGGCGCCGCCGGGAGGTCCACAGCGGCGCCCGCCTTCCTCCCGGCAGTGGCGGCTCTCCAGCCGCGGCCGAGCGCATGGCGAAAGCGGCGGTGCCCGCGTTGAGCACCAGGCGGCGCCCGAGGGGGCCGGCGGCACCCACGTAGGCCGCCTGCTGGTCGCCGATCAGGGTCAGCAGCGGGATCTCTCCGCCACCCGGCCAGGCCAGCGAGCCGTGGAGAGCGAGGGAGGGGACCAGCTCCGGCAGGAGATCGGGCGTCAGACGGAAAGCATCGAGTGCGGCCTCCGACCACTGCGCTCCGGCAGCTTCCAGCAGGAACATGCGGTTGGCCAGGGTCGGGTCCACCCGCAGCTCGCTCCTGCAGAGCCGTGCGGCGATCCACGAGCCGAGGGGGGTGAGCCGGGCGCCGGGGGGCAGGCTGATGGTCTCCCGCAGCCAGGCGCCCTTGACCGCCGTCCATGCCGTCAGCATGGGCAGGCCGGTGGCCGCCTCGAGCGCCGACCGACGGGGCTCGAGCGCATCGAGCACCTCGCTGCCGCGGGTATCCTGCCATGAGGGTGCGAGGCTCAGAGGTGCAGCGGACCCATCGACCCACAGGCCCGTCGAGCGCTGCGAGGCCAGAGCTGCAGCCACCGGTGGCGCTGCCAGGTCGACCCCACGGGCCAGGTGCGCGATGAGAGACTCGATCGTGTCGAGCACCTGCCTCGGATCGTGCTCCACCACTCCACCGCGGGTGCGCCGAATCGGTGTCGGTGCACTGACCCGGTGGACGATCTTTCCTCCGGCGGGATCGACCAGGGCAGCCTTGGTGGCCGTGGAACCCAGGTCGAGGGCGAGGATCATCTCACCTTCCGGCGTCGCGGGTCGCGCCGGGTCGGCCATTTCGAGAGCACGCCCGAGGGCCTGCTCGTCGTCGGTGACCAGGCCGCCGACGCCGAGGGCGAGCAGGGTGCGCGCCCGGGTCGGGTCGTTGACCGTGTAGGCCCAGAGCGCGAGCTGCGCGTCGATGATCCGGGTGACCAGGTCGGGGTTCAGGCGTCGTTGCTGAGCGACCACCAGACCGGCCCCACAGGCCCGGGCCGTGGTCACCGGATCTCGCCGGTCGCTCGATCGGAAGACCAGCCCGGTGCGGAGAGCGGGAGCCGCCCGGTGCAGCGCTTCGAGGCAGGCGATGTCGGTGGAGGTGACCACCAGCCGCTGGGGTGAGCCGGCCCGCTCGAGGGCGGCGAGCAGCCGGCGGACGATCTCCTCGGCGGGAACCGGTGGATCGGGTTTGAGTTCGATGTCGAGCAGGACTCGCTCGGCGAGCAGGGCCAGAGCTTCGTCGAGTAGCAGCAGCCGCTCGCCGGGGGCTCGAGAGTACTCCTGGGCCACCAGTTCGGCCGCGGGCGTCTCCCGCGCCGGTCGGTGGGCTCCGGTCAGACGTTCGGGAGTCGGATCGTGGAGTACCACCAGCAGGCCGTCGGCTGTGGGGCGGACGTCGATTTCCACAGCGGCAGCGCCGGCCTCGAGGGCCCGGCAGAGGGCGGCGGCGGAGTTCTCCGGTGCCAGGGCGCTGCCACCGCGGTGAGCGACGAGCAAGCCACCGTTCAGGTCTGTCGATCTCATCGTTCGTCACTCCGCCCGCCTGCCGATCCGAGAGGGTTCCGAGGAAGCCTACTACGCCGAAGCCGTGCTGCCCGCCCAGCTCGCGCCCGTTGCCGATTCGGTGCCTGATCTGGTCGGTGTGACTTTTTCGCGCGGCATGGATCCAAGACCAGGTGGATCGTCTCCCCACCCGGAACGGCCGGGCATCGGTTCGGCGCAGACCATGGACCGAGGGGGGCGACCCGGGGCGAGGGCGGCAAACATCGACCAGCCCTGCCGCTCTCGCCGCCTTTGACCGGCGAAGACGGTAATGCACAGCGAGTACCGAGACGACGGAAGGGGATCGCATGTCCAAGATCAAGACTGGCAGGAGAGCACTGACCTTCATCATGGCCTGGTCGATATTGGCGCTACCGGGATGGTCTCTGGCGGCGGAAGGTGACGGCGAGCTGGGAGTTCAGGTCGGCGTCCTTCTGCCCGACGAGGATCTCGCCGGTCAGAGCCGGAGCCTGGGTGATGTCGAAGTGGCCTACGGACTCCGTGGTGGCTACCACTTTTCCCCCGATTGGGCCTGGTTTGCGGATATCTATCGCTCGGCCGTCGATACCCGGTTGCAACCGGGATCGGCTGCGACCTGGGCTCTCAGGTCGGGCCTGGAGTACTACCTGAGCCCTGAAGATCGGCGCAGACGCTGGTTCCTCGCCGGTGGACCGGGCTGGCTCGAGGTGGATCTCGACGGGGGAGCCGGCTTTGATCGCACCTTTGCCTCCCTCGGATTCGGCCAGCGCTGGCAAACCGGCAGCGACAACGCGCTGCGCTGGGAACTCCGCGCCGACAGGAGTCTGTCCGACGATGGGCTCGGCGGTGCCGGCCTGACCCGCGGACTGTTCATGCTTTCCTATGCCTGGGGTCTCGGTGGCGGGACGGACAGTGACGGTGATGGCGTTCGTGACCGGCGAGATGACTGTCCGAGCACTCCGCGCGGAGCTACCGTGAATCGTCGAGGTTGTCCCGCCGATGCCGATGGCGATGGCGTCTTCGATGGCCTCGACGCCTGTCCGGCCACCGCTCCAGGTTGGCCCGTCGACGATCGGGGCTGTCCCCGAGACTCCGACGGCGATGGCGTGAGCGATGGCGAGGACGAGTGCCCGAAGACACCGCAGGGCGCGAGTGTCGATGACCGCGGCTGTCCCCGGGACAGCGATGGTGACGGCGTCTTCGATGGTCTCGACGCCTGCCCCGAGACATCGCGAGGCGCGAGTGTCGACGATCGAGGCTGCCCCCGGGACGCCGATGGCGACGGGGTTTTCGATGGTCTGGACCGCTGTCCGGATACGCCCCGGGCCTGGTCTGTCGATCGCCATGGCTGCCCGAAGGACTCCGATGCCGACGGTGTGCCCGACGGCAAGGATGCCTGCCCCGAGACCCCGGCCGGGACCGCTGTCGGGGACAACGGCTGCAAGAAAGCCGAAGCCCTGTTCGAGGGCCAGGATCGGATCCTCGTCCTGGAGGGTGTCAACTTCGATACGAACAGTGCGGAACTCAGTGCCGAGTCGCGCGCGGTTCTCGACGGCGTGGCGCGTGCTCTGCGAGACTGGCCGGAAGTGCGTGTGGAAATCGCCGGGCACACCGATGCGGATGGCGCGAAGGACTACAACCAGAAACTCTCCCAGCGTCGCGCTCAGGCCGTACGGGCCTACCTGATCTCCAAGGGCATCGCTGGCGAGCGGCTGACGGCCAGAGGTTATGGTGAGAGTCGACCGATCGCCGACAACGCGACATCGGAAGCCAAGGCGCGCAACCGCCGCGTGGAACTCGAGCGCATCGACGGCGATCGGCGCTGAAGGAGCCGCACTTGCCGCTGGTCGAGAGGGAGGGGCGTCAGCCTCTCCCTCTTCTCATCCTGCCGGTGGGTGGCCCGTCGCCGGCCGGGGGCGACCCTCAGCTACGGGCAGCTCGCCGTGGTCTCGTGGCTCACCACCCCGCACAGACCCACACCGCTGTGGGGCCGCGGGTTGCCGTCGGAGCGGAATCCGTGGGGGCCCTCCGCGCCATCGGCCGTGGCCGCGGCGAGCTGGAAGAAGAGGCTCTGCCCCGCCGCTCCCGGCATGGGTACGATGCTCTGACCTCCACGGGAAAGATCGCAGAAGGCCCCCTCGTAGCTATCCCCCGCGACCTGCTCGAGCTGCCCATAGAAAAGGTGGTAGCGGGCGGCGGTGCAGGTCTCGGTGTCGTAGTCCAACCAGAGGTCGCCGGCGGAAGTGCGTGCGGCGCGCAGGGCGCGCCCTCCGGCCTCCGCGCCGTCGGGTACGGTCACTGCCACCGTCGAGGCAGCCTGGAGGTAGTACATGCTGCGACCGTGGGTCGAAGCGATCAGCCGACCATCGGCCACGTGCCGAAAAAGGTCGGTGACGGCCGCCAGAGGCAGGCCGTCGGAGAAGCCGCTCCAGGTTGCGCCCGCGTCGATGGAGCGATAAATCCCCAGGTCGGTGGCGGCGAAGAGGATAGCCTGGTCACCGGGATCCACCACCAGGTCATTGACCGGCACATCGGGAAGGTCGCCGGTCACGTCGGTGTAGCTCGCACCACCGTCGGTGGTGAGCATCACTTTGGGATAGCCGTAACCTCCGAGCACGATCCACGCTCTGGCGGGGTCACTGTCATCGGGTACGACCCGGCGGATATTGCGGTTGGGCAAGTCCTGCTTGACGTTGTCGAAGGCCGGGTTGGGGTCGAGTGCGCCGGTGGTGCGGTACAGGCCGCCGAACTCGTAGCCGACCCACAGCACGTTGCGGTCCGCGGGAGAGACGGCGAGGGCCGAGACCATCCGCCCGAAATAGATCGGTCCGAGGATGTCGTCCCATGGCGTGTCGTGAAAATCGACGGTGCGGTAGACGCGGTTGGTGCCGACGTAGAGCGTCGAGGCATCGCCAGGGTCCTTCTCGATGATGCCGACCCAGGCCCGCGGGTCGTCGGCCTTGATTCCCGCCTCGGCGTTTTGCCAGTTCGCACCCGTGTCGAGGGAACGGCGCAGGGCGGTGTTCTGGTACTCGCCCATCAGTCGCTCGGCGGCGATGGCGCACATCCCTCCGTCGCCGCCCAGAACGGGCTTCCAGCCGTCGCTGTCCCGCCGACGATGGGTGCCCCGATCCTGGGTACCGCCCATCAGCATCCCCGCCTCCACGTCGCTGCTGCACGCTCCGTAGTACTGGGTCGTGGGCAGGCCGAGGCTGATGTTGCTGAAGGTCGCTCCCCAGTCGGTGCTGCGATAGACGCCACCGTCGTCACCGACGATGACCTCACCCCCGGGACCGGTGAGCAGGGCATGGTGGTCGACGTGAATCGATGACGACGTACCCGACCAGCTCGCTCCGGCATCGCGGGTGATGTGGAAGCCGACACCACCGAGGTAGATCGTCGAGCAGTCGTCCGGGGCGATGGCGACGGTGTTGTCGTACCAGCACTGGCCGCCGCAGTGGTTCGGTGCCTGGCTGACCTGATTCCAGCTCGTGCCGCCGTCCGTGGAGCGATAAAGATCGCCGCCATCGGTGGCGGCGGCCACCACCATCTGCTGGGGATCCGAGCGGCAGATATCGACCACGTTGCGCCCCAGGCCGGTGGGCAGCCCGCCTTCCACCTGCACCCAGGTCGTGCCTCCATCGTCGCTGCGCCACAGGCCGCGATCCCAGATCGAGGCGAAGATCACCGAGGGGTCTGTCGGTCGGAAGGCCAGGTCGGTGCCTCCAGCGTCGGTGGGCAGTCCGCCGCCGACCTGGCTCCAGCTCGCGCCGCCGTCGTCGGAGCGGTAGATCCCCGCCGCGCCGCAGGCCCACAGGCGGTCGGGGTCGGCGGGATCCACTTCCAGGCAGCGGAAAGACGAGGAAAAGCGGTCCGAGGCGGCCCAGGTCAGCCCGCCGTCGCTGCTGCGCAGCACACCGATCCCGCCGTAGTTGTCCAGTGCACCGTTGCCCTCACCCGTCGCCCAGTAGAGTCGTCTGGGGTCCCGGGGGTCGGCGGCCACCGCGCCGCTGGCCTGGGTCGCCTCGCGTTCGCTCAGCGGTTCCCAGCTCGAGCCGTTGTTCCGCGTCAGCCATGCGCCCCCGTCAGCCATGCCGGCAAGGATCCAGCCCTCACGCCCGGCGACCCGAGAAAGGCCCGTGACTCGGCCGGGAATGCTGGAGGGTCCGACGGAGACCCAGCGACCGGTGGTGGGAAAGGTAGCCGCATCGTTGCCGACGGTGGGAGCGGCAGGAGGGGCGATCTGCCGCAGCCGGGCCTCCTGGCGCCAGTTGCGTGGGATCGGCCGGTCGAAGGGGGCCAGCCGCTGCTTGAGCCAGTAGTGCAGGCGCATCACCCGGTTGTCGGCCACTCCAGCGGCGATCTGCTCAAGGGTCCAGCGGTAAGCCGGCTCGGGGGTCAGCCATTCCTCGGCCTCGATGGGCGTCCAGCGCCGCAAGCGCTCGCCGAGGGGGGTGGGGCGCTGCTCGGTGCGGGCGC
>JALTMS010000129.1 GCA_027001345.1 Acidobacteriota bacterium
CCTGCCGGAGATGAAACCTAGTGTTGCAGGCTAACTGAACGGTTTGTTTCTCCTTCCTGTGCGGCGCTCCTCTCGGAGCCTCCGGTCCGGAAATTAATCCCCTGATTTCAGTCCCTTAGAGCTGGCCAGGGTGCCGGCCTGCCTTGGCATCTGCCTTGCTTTTCCGGTGGTCCGCCCCAGGACGGGGCGCCGGGCCGGAAAGGCCCAAGGAGAGCCACCATGAAAACCAAGCCTTTTGTCGTGGGAGTCCTGTTCCTGGCCTCCCTGGCCCTGGCCACCACGACCGCCTGGGCCGGCAAACGTCCCAACCCCTATCGCGGCAAGTCGGTCTACAAGGCGACCTGCAAGCTCTGTCACGTGGAAGGAGGGGAGGCGAAGAATCTCGCGCCGCTGAGCAAGACCCAGGCTCAGTGGAAGCGCCTGTTCGACAACGCCAAGAAGATCGGGGCCTGTGTCGAGCGCGTCGAGAAGAAGTGCGGCACCAAGCTCAGTGAGGAAGATCTGAGAAACATCTCCTTCTTCCTGATCTCCCATGCCGCGGACTCGGACCAACCGGAGACCTGCGGCGAATAGCCCACTGAACGGAGAAGGAGGGAGAAGACGATGAAACGGAGCCTGTCTCTGCTGCTCGTCCTGGTCCTGGCATCGAGCGTCGGCGCGAGCCTGGCCGCAGACACCGAGACCGACAAGCGGATCGAGGAACTCGAAAAACAAATCCAGCAACTCAAGGAGGTGATCGAAGACGAGGAGATTCCTGCCCGGCTCGACAAGGTCGAGCGCAAGAGTGCCATGGATCGCCTGCTGTTCACTGGAGAGTTGCGGATCGCTGCCGACAGCATCGATGGCACGCAGCCAGCCTACTTCAACGGTATGAAGCTGCAAAAGGGCCTTGTCGATACTCTGTTCTACACCCAGACCAGTCCCTACGGCATGCCCGCCTTCGATCCCGCCTGGGATCCGAACGATCCCCAATCGATCTACCAGGTACTCGAGCAGAACGTGGCGGCGCATTACAGTGAATATCTCTATTTCACCAGCCGGCTGGGCTTCGACGATCTCAAGCAGGCGGTCGGCAGCTTCCCGCCGGCCGACGTCGCTGCCCTGATGGGATTGCTGGTTCCCGGAACCCATGTCCCGGCTCGGGATTACACCAACGACGTGATGTACACCACCCGGCTGCGGATGAACATGCAGGCCGAGATCAGTTCCAACCTGAAGTTCCACGGTCGCTTGACGATGTACAAGGTGTGGGGCGACAGCACCGGCGTACAGGTCTTCAACGGTCAGCCCAATTCGATGAATGTCGACGGTACGACGGTGGGTGTGCCGAACAGCGACCTGGTGCGCGTCGAGCGGGCCTTCTTCTCCTGGAACCACATCGGCGGAACGGGATTCTACCTCTCCCTCGGCCGGCGCCCTTCAACGGCGGGCCCACCACTGGAGATGCGTGAAGGCCGGCTGCGCGGAGGAACCCCCACCGGGCACGTCGTGGACTACCAGTTCGACGGAGCGACCCTGGGCTGGGTCACCGGTAACAAGTGGAACAGTGTCCTGCGCTTCTGCTACGGCGTGGGCTACGAGAGTGGTTTCGGCAACGGCGAACAACTCCAGGCGCCGGCGGATCGGCTGAAGGACGTCAATCTCGGCGGGTTCAACATCGATGTCTTCAGTTCGCCTCGGATGTTCATCCAGGCCACCGCCTTTCGCGCCTTCGACGTCACCGACGGCTTCAATGCGCTGATCGTCATGCCGGTCGATCCGGTCACCGGCAACCCGGCGCCGGGGCCGGCGGTGATGCGGATGACCCCGAGTGCCAACCTGGGAGATCTGGACCTGTTGGCATTGCTGGTCGAGCGCCACGACGGGCCGTTGCACTGGTTCGTTTCGCTGGCCAGCGTGTCCTCCGATCCGAAGAACGTGACCACGCCCTTCGGCGGTCTGTTCAGCGATCCCTTCGAGACGCCCGTATCCCGCAGCGGATCGTCGGTCTACGCGGGCCTGCGCTGGGATTCGCCGAGTGGCTCGACTCAACTCGGCGTCGAGTACAACCATGGCTCGAAGTATTGGTTCAACTTCACTCACGCAGCGGATGACATCGTGCTCTCCAAGCTGGCGACGCGCGGTGATGTCTGGGAGGTGTACTGGAATCAGGAACTGGCCAGCCGGGCCCGGCTGCGGCTGTCGGTGCTGGACTACAAGTACGACTACTCCGGTTCGGGATGGCATGTGGGGGCTCCGAAGGACCTGTCCACGACGCCGATCCTGGGTTTCCCGACTTACGACGATGTGCTGAACGTTCGACTGGCCCTGACGATCAGGTACTAGTTCGGTTCATGCATGAAGCTTCTTCAGCGTGTCCGCAGTCGAAGGGCTCATGAACTGTCCGGATCAGCCATGGTGGGGAGGCGGGAGGGCCGTCTCCCCACCCGATGTCGGATCCGGGAACCAAGGGAGGTGAGATGTCAACCACTGCTCGAGGGCCGATCGGGATTGGCCCGCATACCGCGCGGCGCCGCGAGGGGCTGACCCTCGATCGCCGGGGTTTTCTCGGAGTCTTCGGTGCCGGCATTCTCGGCACCACGCTCTACGGCTGCGCCGGGCGACCGCGGCTGCTCGAGGTGGCCGAGTCGGCGGTGCCCGAGTCGACCCCCGCCTCGAGGAAGGTGGCCAGCATTTGCGGCAACTGCGTCAACAAGTGCGGCTTCATCGCTCGGGTGGAGGGTGATCGCGTGGTCAAGCTCGATCCGAATCCCCATTTTCCCAAATCCCGCAGCATGCTTTGCGCCAAGGGCAATGCGGGTGTGCAGGTGGTTCACGATCCGGATCGTCTCAAGCACCCGCTGATTCGCACCGGGCCGCGGGGTTCGGGGCAGTGGCGCAAAGCGAGCTGGGACGAGGCGCTGGAACTCACGGCGCGGCGGATGATGGAGATCAAGGAAAAGTACGGCCCTCATGGGATGCTCTTCAGCTCCACGGAAGGGTTTCAGGAGCGCTTTTTTCGCACCTTCGCGGCGGCCTGGGGCTCACCCAACGTGGTCCGTCACCCGAGCCTCTGCCTGGCCTCGGGCAACGTGGCCTTCTTCGCCACTTTCGGCACGGTGCCCGAATACGATCTCGAACATTGCGAGTATGTGATCGTCTCCGGAGCCAACCGGGCCGAGGCCTTCGTCACTCCAGATACGATCGACATGATGACCCGTGCTCGGCAGGGTAAGACCCGGCTGGTCTATCTCGATCCCCGCTTCAGTGTCACCGCCTCGCGGGCCGGGACCTGGCTGCCGATTCGGCCCGGTACGGACATGGCTTTCTACCTCGCCATGCTACACGTGCTGATCGCCGACAAGCTCTACGACGAGGCCTTCGTCCGGACCTACACCCACGGTTTCGACGAACTGGTCGCACACGTCGAGCCCTTCACGCCGGAATGGGCGGAGGGCGAGACGGAGATTCCGGCGCGCGAAATCCGCCGCATCACCCGAGAGTTCGCCGCCGCCGCACCGCGGGCGGTGGTCTATCGCGGCCGGCGTTCGTCGTGGTACGGAAACGACACCTACATGCGGCAGGCGATGGCGCTGGTCAACGTGCTGGTGGGCAACTGGGACCGCCAGGGAGGTCTGGTGCCCAAGGAGTCGATCGCTCTGGGCAAGCCGGAACTGCCGGAGCTGCCCTGGCCCGACGAGGAACGGATCGACGGGATCGAAGAGCGCCACCCCCTGGCCAGAACCGAAGACGGCGCCTACGTCGATCTCCGGCAACGAGTGCTCGACGCCCGGCCCTACCCGGTCAAGGGTTGGATGATCTACAAGCAGAATCCGCTCCATGCCCTGCCCGATCGAGCCCGCACCCGGGCGATGCTCGAGCAGATGGACTTCGTCGCGGTGATCGATATCGTGCCGAGCGATACGGCCTGGATGGCTGACGTGATCCTGCCCGAGTCGACCTACCTCGAGCGCGACGATCCCGTCGAGGGCTTCCACCAGCCCTATCCGTTCCTGGCCTGGCGGCGGCAGGTGATCCGGCCCCACTTCGAGACCCGGCCATGTCTGGAGATCATGCAGGGTCTGGCCGCAAAGCTGGGGCTCGAGTCGTACTTCGACTACGACATCGATCGCTACATCGACCTTCAGCTCGCCAAGCCGGGAATCGGACGCGAGGTCTTCGACGCGACGGGCGTGTGGAGCGATCGCAACTCGCGGAAGTACGGCACCACCCTGGTCGAGGATTATCGTTTCCGCACGCCGAGCGGAAAAATCGAAGTGGCCAACGAGCGCTTTCGTCGTCGGGGTTATGCACCTTTGCCGGTCTACCAGTCGCCACCGCAGCCGCCGAGAGGGAAGTTCCGTCTGCTGCCGGGCAAGCAAGCTTACTTCACCCACGCGGCGAATCAGAACAATCTCTGGCTCCACGAGCTGTGCCCGGAGAATTCACTGTGGATCAACGCGGCGGTGGCCCGCGAGCGAGGCATCGCGGAAGGCGATGAGTTGCTCGTTCGCAGCCCGGTGGGGCAGGTTCGGGTCCGGGCCCACGTCACCGAGGGCATCCGCAAGGACTGCGTGCACCTTCCCCACGGCTTCGGGCAGCGCTCAGCGGGGCTGCACCAGGCGGTGGGGAAGGGCGCATCCGACCAGGATCTGATTGCCGCAGCTTCGGACGTGATCACCGGCAACGCGGCCTTGCACGAGACCTTCGTCACCATCGAAAAGGTCTGAGGAAGGAGCTGGAACCATGGCGAACAAGCAATACGGTATGGTGATCGATCCCCGCTCCTGCCTGGACTGCAAGGCCTGCGTGGTGGCCTGCAAGGCGGAGAACCACGTGCCGCTGGGCGCGAGCCGCAACTGGGTCCGGCACTCGCTGGTCGGTACCTTTCCCAAGTTGCAGGCGGTGATCGAGCCGGGACAGTGCAATCACTGTAGCGAGGCGCCCTGCGTGGAGGTCTGCCCCACCGGGGCGAGCCATTTCGCTGCCGGCGGCACGGTGCAGATCACGCGGGAAGAGTGCATCGGCTGTCAACTCTGCATGGAGGCCTGCCCCTACGGCGCACGTTACTACGACGAGCAGAGCGAAAAAGTCGACAAGTGCTCGTTCTGCTGGCATCGCGTCGAGCGGGGACTCGAGCCGGCGTGCGTGGTGACCTGTCCGACGAAGGTGAGAGTCTTCGGCGATCTGAACGATCCGACGAGCCGGGTGGCGCGAAAGCTGGCCGAGCACCCAAGCGTGGTGCTCAAGCCCGAAGAGCAGACCCGACCCAACATTCACTACATCACGGACTGAGTGCTGGTCTCCGCCGGACGTTTCCCGGAACTCTCCGGGAGCGTCCGGCCCCCCCTGGGGTGCGTCACTCGGCGGCTCGGGCCACGCCGGCCGCTGGTGGCGCCGGACGTGCGGCTTGCTGGAGGCGAGTCGCTGCGTCGCGGGGAGTCAGCCCGTCGAGTTGCAGGCAGGGAAGGCCGGGGGGACTGGCCTCGATGCGGTCTCCGCCGGCGAGCAGAGCGACGATCGGAACCTGCTGGCGCTGGATACCCAGACGCTCATCGAGGCGGGGATCGCAGAAACCGGAATCGACCAGACAGAGGTCGCAGCCGGTGGTCATCGCCTGCCGCGCCTCGCCGAGATCTCGGGCCCAGGAGAGGCGGAAGCACACGTCCTCGGCCTCCGCCAGCAAATCGAGGGTGCGCTCGAACAGGCGCTGGCGGGGAGTGACGAGCACCAGGCTGAGCGTGTTGGGCTCCACCATCTTCCCCCAGGGCAGGACGCATCGTGGAGATGTGCCTGCTCGACATTCTAACCGAAGGGGGGATGTGTGTGAAGTTCGCGGAGACTTACGCTTTACTTTTCCTTCCGGGGGTCAGGCGTCAGCCAGGCTCAGGATGATCCGCCACTGTTCGGCGCTCACCGGCATCACCGACAGGCGCTGGCCTCGGCGTAGCAGGAGCATGGCTTCCAGGCCCCTGGTCGCTCGCAGCTCCGCCAGAGGGATCAGGCGCTCGAAGCGGCGGGTGAGTTTCAGATCCACCATCCACCAGCGGGGTTCGTCGGGTCGGGCCCGAGGATCGTAGGCCGGTGAGTCGGGATCGAACTGGGTCGAGTCAGGGTAGGCTTCCCGTACGACCCGGGCCGTGCCGGCGACGCCGGGGGGCTGCACGGCCGAATGGTAGAAAAGCACCCCGTCGCCGAGGCGCATCTCGTCCCGCATGAAGTTGCGGGCCTGGTAGTTGCGTACCCCATCCCAGCAGGCGCGCTGGCCCGGCTCGGCGGCCAGATCGTCGATCGAATACTTGGCCGGCTCCGATTTGACCAGCCAGTAGCGCCTGTCTCGAACCATGCTTCGCTCCTCCGCTGGCGGCGGACGCCGCCGCCTGTCGAGCGCATACTACCGTGCAGGGAGGACGAGACGTGAGTCGCTGGCCAGCGCCCCGATACGGGCACTGTTTGATTACCGGAGCATCAGCCGGCATCGGCCGGGCCTTCGCCCGGGCGCTGGCGAGCCGGGCTGAACGACTGACCATCACCGCCCGGCGCGGCGAGCGCCTCGCGCTTCTGGCCGAAGAGCTGGAGGGGCGGCATGGCATCGCGGTCACTCCGGTGACCTGCGATCTGCTCGCCACGGGAGCCGTGCGGGACTTGCTCGGCCGCCTCGAGGGGGAGGTCGATCTGCTGGTGAACAATGCGGGATTCGGTCGTTTCGGGCCTCTCGAGCGCTTTCCCTGGCAGGACTACCAGCAGATGATCCGGCTCAACGTCACGGCGATGGCGGAGCTGACCTTCGGGGTGTGGAAGAGCGTGCGCGCCCGGCCGGGGCGCGGCGTGATTCACGTGGCCAGTGTGGCGGGCTTCCAGCCGCTGCCGGGATTCGCGGTCTATGCGGCGACCAAGGCCTTCGTCAGGAGCTGGTCGCTGGCTCTGTCCGCCGAGGGCCGGGGGAGTGGGACTCGAGTCACCTGCCTGAGTCCCGGGCCGGTCGCCACCGAATTCGGCGAGCACGCCCGGATGACTTTCGACAACCCCAAGCCCTTCATGCCCGTCGATCAGGTGGTGGCAGCGGCTCTCCGGGGCTACGAGGCCGGACGACGGGAGGTGGTTCCGGGACTGGTGAACAAGGTGCTGACCTGGGGACCACGGCTACTGCCGGTGGGAGTCCAGCTCGCTCTGGCGCGCCGTTTCCTCTCCACCGCCTCCACCTCCGAAGACTGACGAGGTGGTGGGGAACATCGAAGTGGCTTTTCGGGGCCCCTCTCAGTCGAAGAGGGAGGGGGCGGAGTCGGTGGCGGGTTCCATCAGGCCGGGGGGGTCGGGCCCGGCGGGATTG
>JALTMS010000130.1 GCA_027001345.1 Acidobacteriota bacterium
GCCTTTCTCGCCCCCCTGGTCTGCGGAACGCTGGCGCAGAGCGAAAGCTTCGGCTGGCACTGGGGCTTCGGCGCGGCCTGCATCGGCATGCTGCTGGGCTTCGTGATCTTCGCCTGGGGCCAGCGCTTCCTCGGTGACCGGGGCCACGCCCCGGCCCCGCTTTCGGTCCAGCAGACCGACAGCGCGACTCCCGCCGCGGGCATGCCGCCGATGAGTTCACGGGAGAAGGCGTCGCTGGCCCTGATCGGCCTGCTGGGTGCGATCGTCACCCTGGGCTTCGCCTACTGGTCGTGGAGTGGCAGCCACAGCGCGATCGACGCGCTGCGAGCGATGATCTGGCCCGGAACGATCTTCGTCGTGATCGGCATGTACGTCTTCATGCTCGGGCGCTGCAGCCGAGACGAGATCGGCCGGGTGAGCGTGATCTTCGCCCTCGGCGTGTTCGTGATGATCTTCTGGGCCGCCTACGAGCAGGCCGGTTCATCACTGACCCTCTTCGCCGAGCGCGCCACGCGCCTGGAGATCTTCGGCCTGTCCTTCGTGTCGAGTAACTTCCAGGCCCTGCCAGCACTGCTGGTGATCGTGCTCGCGCCGGTCTTCTCGGCGGTCTGGACCGCCCTGGCACTCAAGGGCAAGGATCCCTCCACTCCGGTGAAGATGGCCCTCGGCCTGCTGTTCAACGCCGCCGCATTCCTGATCATGGTGCAGGCCGCGTTGCTTGCCGCCGACGGGCAGCGGGTCAGCCCGCTGTGGCTGTCGGCCTGCTATCTGCTGCAAGTGATGGGCGAGCTTTGCCTGAGCCCGATCGGCCTGTCGATGGTCACCCGCCTGGCTCCCGCCCGCTACGGTGCGATGCTGATGGGCGTGTGGTTCCTGGCCAACGCCTTTGCCGGCAAGCTCGCGGGCCTCGCCGGCAGCCTCTACAGCAGCGTCGAGACGCCGACCCTCTTCGGCGGCACCGCGGCGATCCTGATCGCCTTCGGCGTGCTGCTGCTGATCTGCGTCCCGTGGCTCAAACGCAAGATGGCCTGACCCGGATCATGCATGCGCGCTTCGGCTGCGGGCGCGCGGCTCGATCGATCATCCGGGTCAGGAGAGGTTGCGTTCAGCCATCACGCGGCGGATCCAGGGGACGAGCAACGCCATCAGAATCGCTGCGCCCAGGGCCGCGGCACAGTTGATCAGGAAGATGCTGCTCAGCGAGTCGACCTTTTCCCACAGACCTCCGACCACGCCGGAAAGCTTGTTGCCGATCGCCGTGGCGAGGAACCAGCCGCCCATCATCAGGCCCGTCACCCGTCGCGGCGCCAGCTTGGAGACCAGGGCCAGTCCCATCGGACTCAGGCAGAGTTCACCTACCGTGATCACTCCGTAGGTTCCCACCAACCACCAGGGAGAGGCCTTGATCTCCCCTCCTCGGGACAACTCCACCGCGGCGACCATGATCAACGTCGAGGCGGCAGTGATCATCAGTCCCCAGGCGATCTTCGCCGGCGTCGAGGGCTCCTTGTTGCGCTTGCGCAGGAAGGCGAAGAAGGCCACGACCAGCGGCGTGAGGGTGACCACGAAGAAGGGGTTGATCGACTGGTACAGCTCGGTCGAGACGAGAGTCACTTTCTGCCCGGGCGCCGGCCGTTGCTCATCGGGCACGTTGTGCCAGTAGGACTCGGGAGCCTGCTCGTCCATGTACACCGCCTCGAGCAGCGGCGCGCTGGCCCCGGCAACCCGGTCGGTGTTGTCCCGCGCCCAGAGAGTCAGGGTGTTGCCGTTCTGGTGGAAGATCATCCAGAAGATCACAACCACCCCGAAGATGGCCAGCAGCGCGGCGATCGGCCCCTTCTCCTCAGCCGGCGCCTTGAGCCAGACGCCGATGTAGTAGCCCACGATCGGCACCACCGCGAAGAGGAAAGCCACGTTGGCAGGAGTGAAGAAGCCCCCCAGGTCGAGGGCGCGGGCAAGCAGGAAGCCCACCAGACCGGCGACGATGGCCGGCAGGAAGATGCGCAAGAAGAGTTGCAGCAGGATGCCCTCGGAAACCTCGGCCCCGTCCCCTCGGTCCTGGGTGCCCTCGAGCTTGTGCTGTCCCGCCACGAACCAGATCACCGCCAGCAGCATCCCGATACCCGCCGCGGAAAAGGCCCACTCCCAGCCGAAGCGATTGCGCAGGATGGCGGCGACGAAGTTACAGACGAACGCTCCGATGTTGATTCCCATGTAGAAGATGTTGTAGCCCGCGTCGCGCAGCGGGCTGCCCTCGGGGTAGAGCCGACCGACGATCGAAGAGATGTTGGGCTTGAAAAAGCCGTTGCCCAGTACGATCAACGCCAGGGAGGCGTAGAAGCCCACCGCACCGGGCGCCCAACCGACGCCGAGATATCCGGCGGCCATCAGCAGACCACCGAGGATCACGCTCTTGCGATAACCGAGGAAGCGATCGGCGATGATCCCCCCGGCGAAAGGCGTCAGGTAGACCAGGGCGATGAACCAGCCGTAGATCTCGTTGGCCCACTCGGTGCCGAAGGCCCGACCTCCCCGCTCGGTATCGGTCATGTAGAGCACGAAGATGCCCAGCATCAGGTAGTAGCCGAAACGCTCCCACATTTCGGTGAAGAACAGCACTTTCAGACCCGGGGGATGCCTTTCGGCGACTGGCTGACGATCGACCATCACTCTCCCTCGCTTCCGTCCCGCAAAGATCCCGGCGGAAGCGAGAGACTACCGGCAAGGGGGCAGGTCGAGCAACGCACCCCGCGTGGCGGTGATCAGGGGGGCGGCCAGGGCAGAACGGCCCGCAGCAGCCGCGTGGCCCGGGCCGGCGCCGGGCCGGTATCCTCGAAGAGTTGCACCGCCAGCGGCACGGCGAGGTGGGCCGCCAGAGCGTCGAGGACCTGCTGAGCGTCGAGTCCGGTCCCGGGCAGGAGCACGATCTCCGCCACCTCGGGATGTTGGTCGCCCGTGGTCCGCACGAAGGCGCCGGCCGGATCGTCCACCTGCCACCACCGGTCGGCCGCGCCCCAGCTCTCGCGCATCTTCTTCGGACTGGAGTGGCCACCGGCCACCGCCAGGTAGAGTTCGAGGGCGCCTTCCGGCTCGAGGGGTGCGAGCGCGGCCCGCCCCGCCTCGACGGTGGCGCTCAGCGAGCGGCAGGAGGCCTTGGCGGAGCTGCCTTTTTCGCTGCCGCCCCGCATCTGCCGCAAGGCGCGGCCGGCGGCCCGGCGCAGCCCGTCGCCCAGCGGCCCCACCGCGGCGACCAGCCGGCTGCGAGCCGCCTCGAGGGTCAGCAGCACCGGGCGCTCGGTGGCGAGCTGGTCCTTTTGAGCCCCCCGGCCCGGCAGGTAGTCCACCAGCTCGGGCGGAGGCTGCTGCTCGAAGACTCTTTCGTGGGCCTGCCACATCACGATCGTCCCGGCGCTGAGCGCAGCGAGACGATGGTCGTAGACCGTCGAGTAGGCGATGGCCACCGAACCGATGCGCTGCCAGAGGATCGCCGCCGCATCGACCCCGGCCACCTTCAGCAGGTAGAGCCGCGACCAGCCCAGGGCATCGGTACGCTCGAGCAGGACCCGACGATGGCGGTGCATGGCCGGGTTCAGCTCTCCCTTCCAGCCCTTGCCGTGGAGCGCGACGTAGCGGGCGAAACCCTCCGCCGCACCCTTCCCGGGCGCTTCCCAGGCCTCGATTTCCACTGGTCCGAGTCGGGCGGCCTTGTTGGAAAAATTCTTCACCGTACGGTGGAATTTCTTCGCCCCGCTGCGAAAGGCCTTCCAGCCCTCCGCCGCGGATGCCAGGCATTCGGCGCTTCCCTCCCGCAGGCGCACGGTGTAGCCCCGACTCTCGAGGGCCGCTGCCAGGCCGGCAGTGGCCGGATCCCGGGAGGGCATGGCGAACAAGCTCAGCTCCCGGTAGCCGGCTCGGGCGACTTCCTCAGCCAGGGCTTCGAGAATCTGCGTGTCGGGCTCGGCGCCGGCGACCACGGGACGGTAGCGGGGGCGGAAGCCGTGGCCCGCGGCCCGCGCCTGTTGACCGGAGACCACCAGGGGCAGAGCCCCGACCACGTCGCCGTCGAGCAGCACCACCGGCACCCGCAGCGCCTCGCGCTGTTCGTCGGGCGCTGCAGCCAGCCAGGCCGAGAGCCAGGCGTGGGAATCGTAGAGATCGGCCTGCAGCCCCCGTCCCGGAGGTAGCCGGTCCCAGCCGTCGGCCAGGGCCTCGAGTCGAGAGTCGGCTGTCAGAACGGTGGTTTCGATGGCCAAGGCCGACTCCGTCATGGCTCCCCCGACATCCGTATGCTTGTGACCGAATCTAGCTCAGTCGGCCAGGCGATGCCCGCCCCGCCGAATCGGGACCGTCGGGACCGGCCGGCGGCGGTTCCAGGTGCGACAATGGTGAATCTTCCGAGCGAACGGTGAATCGTCAAGCCCGCATCGTCCTCCACCTGGACATGGACGCCTTCTTCGCGGCGGTGGAGCAGCGCGAAGACCCCTCCCTGGTGGGCCGGCCGGTGATCATCGGCCACCGGGGCCGGCGGGGCGTGGTGGCCACCTGTTCCTACGAGGCCCGGCGCTTCGGCGTGCATTCGGCAATGCCTTCGGTGACCGCCGAGAAGCTCTGCCCCCAGGGGATCTGGATCAACGGCCGTCACGACCTCTACCGCCGGGTTTCCCGGGAGATCTTCACCCTGGTGGCCGACCATCTGCCCTGCCTCGAGCGGGTGTCGGTGGATGAAGCCTATGGCGAGATGACAGGGCTGGTCGGATCGTTCGCCGAAGCCGAGGCGCTGGCGCGGGATCTGCAGCAGGCGATCCACACCACACACCGCCTGGGGGCGAGCATCGGCATCGGCGGCTGCCGCTTCGTGGCCAAGATCGCCTCCGACCTCGAAAAGCCCCGCGGTCTGGTGGTCATCCCACCCGAGGATTTCGCCCGCCGCCTCGGTCCTCTGCCCGTCCGACGCATCGGCGGCATCGGGCCGCGGCTGGCCGAGCGGCTGGCCCGGCTGGGCATCGAGACCATCGAGCAGCTCGGGCGGGCCGACCCCCGCCTGCTGCGCCGCGAACTGGGGCTGCGCACGGCGCTGTTCGTCGAGCAGCGGGCCCGGGGCGAAGACGACAGGCCGGTGGGCATCTCCCAGCAGCGCAAGCAGATCAGCGAAGAACGCACCTACGTCGATGACCTGCACGGAGATCGAGCCATCTGCCGGGAACTCCTGGCCCGGGCCGAAGGGGTCGCCCGCCAGCTCCGCACTGGCGAGTTGCTCGCCCGCACCGTGGTGCTCAAGGTGCGCGACGGGGCCTACCGCACCATCACTCGCTCGAAGACCCTCGACGAGCCGACCGACCTCGGCCCGGAGATCTTCGCCGTGGCCCGGGAGCTGTGGCAGCAGCGCACCGGCTTCCGCGGACGCGGGCTGCGCCTGCTGGGGGTCGGTGCCTCGGGCCTGATCCCGCGCATCCGGGTACAACCCCGCCTGTTTGCCGATCCCCGGCGGGAGCAGGTCCGGCAGGCGGCCCGGGCCAGCGACGCGATCAACCGCAAGTTCGGCGCGGGCACCATCGTTCCCGGTCGCCTGCTCGACACCGACCGCCCCCCAGCCCCCGAACAGGGCGAGGAGCCCACCGTGGAGCGAAGAATGTGCACGCCTCGCCCGGAGGCGAAGGTACAGCGTACACACCGGGGCGAAGCGCCCGCGACGCACCCTCCGGACCTCTGAGAATGGGGGCGCAGGTGGGCGGAAATTCAGCGAAAACATTCTTCGCTCCACGGTGCGGGGAGTAGAATCACTCTCATGCGTGAAATCGAGATCAAGATCCAGGTCGACAGCGCCGACGAGGCGCGAGAGAGACTCGGGATGGCGGGAGCCACCGCTCTGTTCCCGCGCTCGTTCGAAGACAACCGGGTCTACGACGACGAGCAACTCAGCTTCGCCCGCGGTCAGCGCCTGCTGCGGCTGCGTAGCACCCAGGGGCGCCACCTGCTGACCTTCAAGCACCCTCCCGAGCACGGTGCGCAGGGCACTCGCTACAAGGTCCGGGTCGAGCACCAGTGCGAGGTCTCCGATGCCGATGAGATGGAGAAGATCCTCATCGCCCTGGGCTACCACCAGACCTGGCGCTACCAGAAATACCGCCAGAGCTACGAACTCGGCGGCGTGCACGTGGAAATCGACGAGCTGCCCTTCGCCACCTTCATCGAACTCGAAGGCCCGCCGGCCGAGATCGACGCCGCCGCCCGCAAGCTGGGCTACGGTCCCCAGGACTACAGCACCGCCACCTACCGGGAGCTGTTCTGTCGCCAGAAAGGTTCCGACGAACCCGGAGACATGCTCTTCGAGGGAGCCGACGCCCGATGAGCGGCACGCTGGCCGCGATGGTCCTCGCGGCCGGCCGGGGCGAGCGCATGCGCCCGCTGACCCGCCGAAGGGCCAAGCCTTCCCTGCCGGTGCTCGGGGCGGGCCTGGCCGAGCGGGTGATCGATCAGCTCGAAGAAGTGGGCGTCACCGACCTGGCGGTCAATGCCTGTCACGGCTCGCAGAGCCTCGAGATCGGGCTGGCCGGCCGGTCGGTGAAGATCTTTCGCGAGCCTCGGGTGATGGGCACCGGCGGAGCCCTCGACGCGCCGCGGGAGATGCTGGCCCGGGGCCCCTTCTTTCTGCTGCACAACGCCGACACCCTGACACGAATCCCCCTCGACGCCCTGGTGGAGGCCGTCGAGGCCGATCGACGCCACCTCGGGGCGCTGCTGGTCTCGTCCCGACCGATCAGCGGCTATCGGCCGATCGCCGTGGCCGACGGGCAGGTGCAGGCGCTGAGCGCCACGGCCACCGACCCTCGGGCCGCGACCTACCTCGGGCTGGCGCTCTTCCGGCGCGAGGTGCTCGACGCCGTGCCTCGCGGCCGGCCAAGTGAACTCTTTCCCGACGTCGTGCTGCCGCGGCTGGCCGAAGGCTGGCGGCTGGCGGCAGTGGCCACCGACGCCCCCTGGCTGGAGTTCACCTCCGCGGCGAGCTATCTGGCCAAGGTCTGCGCCCTGCTCGAGGGGCGCACCGTTCTGCCCCATGGCCGGGCCCGCGGCAGCCTCGAGAAGGGAGTCTTCCTCGCCTCCGAAGCGCGGGTGGCCGCCGGCGCCGACCTGCGCACCGCAGCCCTCGAGAAGGCGGCGGTGGTCGAGCGCGGCGTCCGGCTCGAGCGCTGCCTGCTGCTCGAAGGCGCCCACTGCGAGCCGGAGTGCCGGCTGGAAGACGTGGTGCTCGATGCCGGGGTCCGCCTGCCCGCGGGCAGGCGGACCCCGGCATCGAGCACCACG
>JALTMS010000131.1 GCA_027001345.1 Acidobacteriota bacterium
GGTCGTCGAAGACCCGGTCGATCTCGGCCTCGTCCACGGCGGCGACGATCTTCTCCACGATCGGGTCGGGTCCCGCGGCATCGACCCCCGCTTCCGCCCGGCGCCGGGGCACGGGGGGTGGCCAGGTCACCGGCGTGGTCGGCAGGGGAGTGACGAAGACCTTCGCCCCGGCAAGGACCCGAGCGTCGGTGCCCGGGTGGAGTCGGATCAGCACCCAGTTTTCTTCCTCCAGCAGCGTTGTGCCGGCGGCGCCCACCGCGTCGAGATCCGAATCCGGACGCAAGCCCACCACCAGGTACTCGGCGCCGGCCGCCCGCTCGTCGAGCACCCGCACGCTGTAACCGAGGGCTTCGGCCGCGACCGCAGCGTCAGGTCCGCCCCGCACCAGCAGGCAGGGGGCGAGTTCCATGACCACCGGAACTCCACGGGAGCGAAGGGTTTCGAGGTCGTCTCGCCGCTCTCGCTCCAGGCGCAGGAGCTGCTCGCCCACCGAGGGGGGCAACCCCGGGCCGGCTGCGAGGGCAAGGGGAAGCAGGGCTCCGACGACGAGCCCGATCCAGACCCGGGCAAGACTCTTCATGACAGACCTCCATGGGGGGTGCGTGGCGAAAGTGTACGATGATCGCCGGTGGGCGGTACGCGAACCGAAAACGAAGGTCGGTAAGCCGCGAATCGACCCGCCGGAGCTTGACACCCACTGGGGCCGCGGGTAGTCTCTTGCGACTTTCCGCCCGTCCCGATGCGTGCGGGAGGTCGTGTCGTGCGTCCTGCGACGAGTTGTCGTGGGACTTTGCGGCTTTTCCATCTATCTTGTTGGTGGGAAAGGATTTCAGCGGGCCGGGAACGATGGGCCCCGGTCGGCCCTCGCCGCGCCGGCGTGGTGCCAGGAAGAAAAGGTTCCGCCGAGGAACTGCCCCGATACGGGATCCAGGAAGGACTGGAGTGCCATGAAGACGTTTATTCCCTCGCCCTCCGACATTCAGCGCGACTGGTGGGTCGTGGATGCCGCCGACAAGCCTCTCGGCCGTCTGGCCAGCGAGGTGGCCTCGAGATTGCGTGGCAAGCACAAGCCTTATTTCACCCCCTTTCTCGATACCGGTGACCACGTGATCGTGGTCAATGCCGACAAGGTCAAGCTGACCGGTCGCAAGCAGGACGAGAAGGTCTACTACCGGCACACGGGCCATCCCGGGGGACTGCGGGAGGCGACGGCGCGGGAGATGCTGGCCAAGAAGCCCGAGCGGGTGATCGAACTGGCGATCAAGCGCATGTTGCCCAAGGGGCCCCTCGGTCGGAAGATGTACACCAAGCTCAAGGTCTACAAGGGGGGTGATCATCCCCACGAGGCCCAGAAGCCCCGCTCCCTCGAGATTCACGGTTGAGAGCGCAGGAGATCAACTCGATGACCACCACTCAGTGGAACGGCACGGGACGTCGAAAGGCCGCGGTCGCGCGGGTCTACCTGCGTCCCGGAACCGGTGAGATCAGGGTCAACAATCGGCCCTTCGACAACTATTTCCTTTCTGCTACGGCCCGCGAGGACATCAAGCAGCCCCTCGCCGTCACCGAGCAGGATGGCAAGTTCGACATCATCGCGAACATCCGCGGTGGGGGGCTGACCGGACAGGCCGGTGCCTTCCGTCTCGGCATTGCTCGCGCTCTGATCGCCTTCGACGCGGAACTCAAGCCGGCGCTCAAGAAGCAGGGCTTGTTGACCCGTGACGCTC
>JALTMS010000132.1 GCA_027001345.1 Acidobacteriota bacterium
CGGTAACTGTACGAGCCAAGGGCTCTGTCGAAACCAAAAGTGATCGGCGACACACCGGTCAGAATTGATGCTCTCGAGGGACTACACACCGCGCTCCCGCTGTAGGCCCGCGTGAAAATCGTCGCTTGTTGCGCGAAGGTATCGAGATGCGGCGTCCGGATGACATGGCCTTCCGGGATCGTATCATGTAGATAGACCGTTCCTTCCGGCGGTACTGAGATGTCGAGGTCCGGGTAACCTAGATCATCGAGCACGACCAGGAGGATGTTCGGCATCGCCTCCTGACGGGAAGGACCGGCCAACGTACCCGCGAAGACGGTAGGGTGGAGAACGACGAATACTGCCAAGAGCAGACGCATGACCCCTCCTCGCTTCTGCGCTGAGACCCGCATCAGTCCCCGCCCCAACCACTCTTCTCCGGGGCTCCTCTCCCCCGTCCAAGCCACCGTTCCCCGAAACCGTGTCAACAAACTTCGCAACGAAACTCGATCGAAACAATGCTGATCGTATCACAGTTGCACCGCGTAACGTCGTGCACGACGTCGAGGCAATGGCAGTATCCAGAGATAGCTTGAAGCCCCTACTCGTGTGATATCCCCGTCGGGCCTCCTGGCTTGCGATGGTCCCTCTTCCCCTCGAGCCATGTCATCAGGCGTAGCACGCCAGGATCATCCGGATAGCGTTCAATGAGTTCCCGCGCCACAGAACGGACCTCGAGAATTCTCCCCTGCTGGAGGTAGAGATCGGCAAGGGCCAAGAGCGTGGGAGCGGAGCCCGGCTCTCTCTTCAGGGCCTCCAGAAACTCTTGCTCCGCGGCAACCGGACGATTCAGCATGCCCAGCAGGATTGCCCGGTTGTACCGAATCCTGGCAACGGCCGGCATCTTTTCCTCGGCCTGAGCCAACATCTTCTCCGCCTCCTCATAGCGTCTCATCTCGGCAAGCAATAACCCGTACGAGTAGAGCACCTCACCATTCCCCGGGTACGCTCGAGCGGCTCGTGCGAGAAGCCCACGCGCACCGTCCTTCTTCCCTTCGAGACTAAGAAGACGAGCAAGACCGACCAGACTAGGGAGGAAAGCTCCGTCGACCTCGAGCGATCTACGATAGAATTCTTCTGCTGCACGACGCTCTCCCAGAGCGGCATAGAGATTCCCCAAGTTAGCTCCTGCATCCGGGGTATCCAGGTTGCGCGTCAAGCTCTTTTCGTACTCGCTGATTCCGCGCACGAGAGCGCTGATCTGATACGGCTCGAGGAGTCCCCGCGGAACAGCCGCCAGCCGGAGAGCCGCCTGGGTTCGAACCGCCTTGACAGGGTCCGAAAGCAGAGCTGCCACAAGCGGTGCGAAACGCTCCATCTCCGCTGTACCTATGCTCCCGGCCGCAGCATAGCGAACGAGAGGGTCTTCATCTCGGAGGGCTGCGTCGAACACCCGTTCACTTTCCTCGCTCGGGTAGCTGGCCAGGAGCGTCAGTGCTGTCGCACGAACGATCGAAGGATAGATCAAATCACCAGAGATCCGGGCCAATTGTGCGCCAGCGTCGGGATCACGTCGTCGGCCCGCTGCGATGACCGGACCATAGTGCGGTTTACTCGACGCTCCGTACCACTTCGTATACGCATCGAGGACCCACTGTAGGGGGCGATCCGAATGACACCCCACTTGGCTACAAGCGTTTGGAACGCCAATTCTCGCACTCAAGTCGGGACGCGGGATTCGGATGCTATGGTCCGCGCGGAGATCCACTCCCATGTAAAGCCTCTCGGGCATGTGGCATGAGGTGCACAGCACAGCGCGACTGGGCGCGCCTTCATGGTTGGGCTTGTGAAAGTGGTGAACCGCTCCATCATATTCGTCACCACGGTGACACCGCCTGCACAACGCATTCCCATCGAAGCGCGGCTCCAGAGTATGCGCATCGTGACAGTCGCTGCAGCCCACGCCCTTGTTGTACATCTTGCTCTGGAGGAAGGAGCCGTAAACATAATCTTCGGCCAGGATCTGCCCGTCAGCGTAGTACAGGCCCTCCTCCAGAAGCATTGGCACGACGATGTCAAAGAGATGTGCGGCGGAGTGTCGGTTATCGTCAATCGCCGAACGCCGAGAGTGACAAGGGGCGCACATCTGCACCAGCCGGCGGGAGGAGATGCCGGAGGTCCGAACGACCAGGCCCTTGTGATTGTCTCCCTCGCGCCCCATGGCCGGTACGCGGCCCCACCGTATATGCTCCGATCCGGGCCCGTGGCACGCTTCACAGCCCACACTTATCTCCGACCACTTCGTATCGAATGTTCGCGTCTCGGGGTCGTACCCCTTCCGGAGATCGGTCGAATGACACTCTGCACACATCCCATTCCAGTTCTGGCCTCCCCGTGTCCAATGCAACCAGTCATCAGGGAGAATATCCCGGTCAGGATAGAGGTTGAACCATCGCCTCCGCTCGACATCCCAGGCAATCGTCAGGCACTGAAACCGTCCACCGTCAAGTGGAATCAGGTACTGCTGTAGCGGATCCCAACCAAAGGTGTAGGCGACTCTGTAGTCGTGATAACGGCCATCCGGCCCCAGAGCATTGACCATGAAATGCTCACCATCCCTGAAGAACCTGACCCGCACCAGGCCATCGTCATAGGTCACATCATCGAAATCGCCCTTCACACTCTGGCGCGTAGCCTCCGCCATGGCATGCATGTGATCGGATCGCTTCCACCTCTCATACTCCGACTCGTGGCACTCGCGACATCGAATGCTCCCGACAAAGGTCGCTTTCGCCTTGATACCGAAGGATTCTCCAGAACCGCGATCGGTCTCCGGCACTGGGATCAGGATCAACAGAATGATGGTCGCCACCGCGCCTAGCGACATCAAGCTCCAGCGCCTGAGATGAGCATCTCTGCGGTATGGATTCCTGGCATTCATGTTCCCCTCGCCGGATCGGGGGCGACCACCGAGGGCCGCAATCTCCTGGACGTGTCCACCTTTACGATCTCGTTCTCTAGGCGAGTATCAAGAAGGGGTGTGCCCCACCTCTCGTGAAAAAGGATACGGCCAAACTCCACTGGAGCAGGTTCATGGTAACACCTGGCCAGCCCGCTTCTTCCTGTTTCGAGACGAGGACTCGGGCGACGTGCTTATAGCGTGATCTGGTCGAAGGCGGCCAGGCCGTGCCACTGTTCATGGCCGAAGGATTCCTGAGTCTGCGTCCGCCAGCGGAATACACGGTTCGGACTCTCGGGCGAGCTCTGCCGGTGGGCAGGCTATCACTCAATGGCGGTGCACTTTCCCATGGCGCCGCACTATTGCTCGACGCTGCCGACGAAGAGGTCGGCAGCCATTGGGCGCTCCCGGCCGAGCTCCGCGATTCCAGGCAATCGTCAACGCTGCGCCACACCCATCGGGACCTCGTCCGACACCAGGTCTTCTCGCCGACCTTGGGCAATGCCGACGCCAACGGCACCAGCCGCCTGGCTGACGATCGGATGCACAAAGTGCGGCTCGAGCGAGCCCCGTTGCCGATCAGTCTTATCCGTCTGCAGGCGGAGAGACTCCGGCTGGTGGGGTTGAAGAGCGACGCACATCTCCACGGCAGGGTCCGGCGGGTCGTCCTGCACCCAGCCAGGAGCCATCCTTGAGCCAAGCTGTGGGGGGCGCATCGCCCGGAAGCTCGGCGCGACTCCCACCTGAAGCCTCACGCGTCTCGGCAAGACGGACTTCGAAGCGTCCTCGCAGGAGCGGGGCGTTGATCGATGCTTGATATTGCCCGGTGCGTGTCAAGTGAGCCTTGCGCGGACATTGCCAGTACATCGCTATTTGTCAACGACTTACGAAGAATGCAACGGACTGCTCCTTGAACTCCTCTCCGAGATACCGCACCGTGGCCTGACCCCCGACAGACATTGCACCGAGCGCGCCAACCCGCATCAGACGGCCGGCAGATGGGGCGCGCGCAGGACTGAGTACCGGAACTCGGGCTGATCGTGGGGTGAGGAGCTGCTTCGGAGAACTGCCCGGGTCCTCCCCCACCCACCTGCAGGCCGCACCTCCTCCCCTTTCTCGGATTCTCCGGGAAGGGGTTATCCTCAGCTTCGATGGAGAACGGTGGGGATGAGTTCTGAGGTCGAAAGACTGCTGGCCGCCGTGCGGGACGTCCTCCCACCGGGGCTCTGGTCGCGGGGCGTGGCGCTGCATCGGGAAGGCGCCGTGCTCTTCGAGGAAAGCGACGACGGCTTTCTCTTCCGCGTCGCTCCCAAGGGCGGCCTGCTGGCCGAGGCCGTTTCGCTCTTCCCTGCCGAGGAAGACTGGGAGTGCACCTGTCGCTCCCGACTCGAGGCCTGCGAGCATGTGGCTGCCGCGGTCATCGCCCTTCACCACGCCGGCGACTCGCCGGTGCCGCGGGCGGGAGCCCCGGGCCGCGTGGCCTATCGACTGCGGAGCGAAGCGGGGGGAGCGATCCGCCTGCACCGCGTGGCCGTCGGGCCCGCGACCGAAGAGGCGATCGAGGCGTCGCTCGCCGCCCTGGCCCGAGGACGGGCCGACGGGCCGAGAGTCGCCGCCACACCCGTCGACCTGGAAATCGAGCATTGCCTGGCGAGCCTTGCCGGCCGAGAGCGAACGCTGCTGCCCTGGCACCGTCTGCTGCCGCTGCTCGAGCGCTGTTCCGACGTGCAACTCGACGGCCAGGCGATCGAGGTCGACAAGACGCCGTTGATGCCACACATCGTCGTCGAGGACCACTCCACCGGTGGCTTCGTCCTCCGTCTCCGGGCGGCGCGGGTGGAGCGCGAGCTAGGACGCTCGCTGGTGATCGCCGATGGCAAGCTGCGGCTGCGCGGCGAGCCGGGGTTGACCCTACGCGAGGTGGAAGAACTCGGCCGTGGCCGCGTCATTCCGCAGCACCGGGTGGGCGAACTGGTGACCGAAATCCTCCCCGACCTGCGCCGCCGCCTCGAGGTGGAAATCACCACCGAGCGCTTGCCGCGCACGGCGGCGCTGCCTCCACGCGTCGTCATCGATGCGCGGCGGGAGGACGGTGGCCTCCGGCTCCGACCCGAGATCGTCTACGGCCAGCCCCCTTCCGGACGCATCGAGCAGGGCCGGCTGGTCTACCTCGGTCGCGGCGAGGTCCCCCGGCGGGACCGGGAGCGGGAAGGCGTGCTGCGCGCTCGCCTCGGGCGGCTGGGCCTCCGACCCGGTGAGGAGATGCGCGTGAAAGGCGAACGGGCCGTGGCGCTGGCCCGGCAACTGGCCCACTTGCCCTTCACCCTCGAAGGCGAAGCTCTCGACACCTTCTTCCTGGCCCCTCCGGTGGTCCCCCGCCTGACCGTCGACGGCCTGCGGCTGGAGGTCGAGTTCGTCACCGGCGAAGACGCTCCCGGCGCACCCCGAGGCAGCCGGGCGGCCGCCGAAGAGGTGCTGGGAGCCTGGCGCCGGGGGGATTCGCTGGTCTCCCTGCGCGACGGAGGCTGGTCCCCGCTGCCCGTCGCCTGGCTGGCCCGCTTCGGCGAAACCCTCGCCGACCTGCTCGCCGCCCGCGACGATGCCGGTACGGTGCCTCCCGCCTGTACCGGGGCGCTGGCGGAACTGCTGCGAGGAGCCGACGGCGACGAGACCGAAGTGGAAGTGCGTTCGCCGGTGGAGGACCTGCTGGCTGCCAGCCAGGAGCCCCCCCCCGAGACCCTTCCCGACGACCTGAGCGCCACGCTGCGGGACTACCAGCTCGAAGGCGTGCGCTGGTTGCAGCGCCTGCAGCGGGCGGCCGTCGGTGGGTTGCTGGCCGACGACATGGGGTTGGGCAAGACGCTGCAAGCCCTGTGCGTGGTCGAGGCGCCGGCCCTGGTGGTCTGTCCCACCAGCCTGTTGCACAACTGGGCCCAGGAGGCTGCGCGTTTCCGCCCCGGACTTTCGGTGACGATCTACCACGGACCTCGTCGCAAGCTCGATCCCGCTGCAGACCTGACCCTCACCTCGTATGCCGTCGCCCGGCTGGACGCCGAGACCCTGGCGGCCGTGAGATGGAAAGTACTGATCCTCGACGAGGCCCAGGCGATCAAGAATCCCGACAGCCAGGCGGCCAGAGCGGTCTGCTCGCTACCCGCCGACTTCCGCCTGGCGCTGACCGGCACACCGGTGGAAAACCGTCTCGAGGAGCTGTGGAGCCAGCTCCACTTCGCCAACCCTCGCATGCTCGGCCCCCGGCGGGACTTTCTCGAGCGCTACGCACGTCCCATCGCCGCTGGAGACGAGGCGACAGCGGAGCGGCTACGACGGCGCATCCGCCCCTTCATCCTGCGCCGCGTCAAGGCCCAGGTGGCGCCGGAACTGCCCGCCCGCAGCGAGATCGAACTCTACTGCACCCTGGGAGAGGAAGAGCGCGAACTCTACGCTGCCCTGGAACTGGCCACTCGCCAAGAGGTGGTCGCTCGCCTGCGCCAGGGGGGCAGCGTGATGGCCGCCCTCGAAGCCCTGCTGCGCCTGCGCCAGGCGGCGTGCCACCCGGCCCTGGTACCCGGGGCCACCGCCCGCCGCTCGGCCAAGATGGAGTTGCTGATCGAGCGCCTGCTGATCGCCGCCGCTGACGGGCACCGCTCGTTGGTGTTCTCGCAGTGGACTGGTCTGCTCGACCTGGTCGAACCCCTCCTCGGCCAGGCGGACCTCGACTTCGTGCGCCTCGACGGCTCGACCCGAGACCGGGCGGCGGTGGTCGACACCTTCCAGCGCGAGCAGGGACCGCCGGTGATGCTGGTCTCCCTCAAGGCCGGCGGCACGGGCCTGAATCTCACTGCCGCCGACCACGTCTTCCTCCTCGACCCCTGGTGGAATCCGGCCGTCGAGGACCAGGCCGCCGACCGCACCCATCGCATCGGCCAGCAGCGCCCAGTGCTGATCCACCGCCTGATCGCCCAGGACACGGTCGAGGAGCGCATCCTCGCCCTCCAGCGAGCCAAGCGACGACTGGCCGACGCGATCCTCGACGGCACGGGCTCGGCCGCCGGCCTGAGCCGCGACGACCTGTTGGCGCTGCTGGAGTGAGCCGGCCGGCCCGAGAGCATTCCTGTTCGCACCACCCGCCCGACGACCGGGCGCCCCCCCGTCGCGCCGCCCCTCCCGGCGCAGACGAGTTGCCGCAAAAAACCTGTCCCTCGTGTATCAGGCCCGCGCTGGCGACCTCTAGTGGTTCGCGAGCCAACCATGCGAATCCTCTTCCACAGCGACGACTCCTGGAACGCGGTGCATGTTCGGCGCACGGTCAACGTGGCCGGGCGCCTGCTGCAGGAATTCCCCCAGGCCTCGGGCC
>JALTMS010000133.1 GCA_027001345.1 Acidobacteriota bacterium
GCAGCAGACCGGCCAGGGCGAAGATCACGCGCCCCTCGTCGATCAAGGGGGCAGGCAGGCGGAACAGGCCCACGCCGCCGGCCCAGGCGAACAGCGCCAGGCTGCCGCCGAGCAGGATGCCGAGGGCCGCCAACCAACTCCCCGCCAGACGTACCATCGCCCGCAAGGCGGCGGTTTGTCCCCTGCCGGCCAGGGCGGCGATTTCTCGGGTGTAGGCTCCGGCCAGGCCCGGAGCCAGCGCACCCACCAGCCCGGAGAGTTGCAGCGCCAGCGCGAACAGGCCGAAGCGCTCGGTGCCGTAGACCTCGATGACCCAGGCCGTGGCCCACAGGCTCATCGCCGCGGCGATCACCCGCAGGATCAGGTTGGCACCGGTGTTCGCCAGGAACAGACGGGTCAACGCGCCCCGGGCGGGGGCGTCGGAGACGGCGGAGCCGGCTGTCGAAGGGTCGGGCACGAGGCGCAATATAGTCGCCCCGACCCGGTGGCGTCAGCCGTGGGCTCCGACGGCGATGGGGGGGCGGGCCAGACGGCTGCGGGGGATGCCCCCAGGCCCTCCGGCGCGCTGTTCGGTGGTGATAGAGTGTCTCGTCCATGGTTCGCGAAAAAGGAGAGCCGATGAGCCACGCCGCCAACGACGCGATCAAGGGTCTGCCGGACAACGCCAGGAGAGAGCTGGCTCCCGGCGAGCACTACGTGCCGGTCGTTGCTGACGAGACCGGCGTCGCCGAGGTGACGGCCCGTTCGGTGACCCTGGGGTTGGTTTTCTGTGCGGTGTTTTCGATGGCCGCGGCCTATCTGGCGTTGAAGGTGGGGCAGGGGATCGAGGCGGCGATTCCGATTTCGATTCTGGCCATCGGCCTGTCGCCGCTGTTCGCGCGTAAGAGCACCTTGCTCGAGAACGTGATCATCCAGTCCATCGGCGCCAACTCGTCTCACGTGGTCTCCGGCGCGGTGTTCACCATTCCGGCACTCTACATGCTTTCCGCGGTACCCGGTTCGGGTGTGCCCCAGCCGACCATGTTGCAGGTGATCATCGTTTCCTTTCTCGGCGGCTGCCTGGGCATCCTGTTTCTGATCCCCTTGCGCTACCACTTCATGGTGGAGATGCATGGCCGCTTCCCCTGGCCGGAGGGAACGGCCACCACCGAGATCCTGCTCTCCGGTGAACGGGTCGGTGGGCAGGCGAAGATTCTCGCCATGGCGGCCGGTCTGGGGGCGCTCTACGACGGCCTGGTGACCACCTTTCACGCCATGGCCGAGGAGATCTCGTTCCATTCGGTGGGATTGGGCAACCTGCTCTCGCGCCACTTTCTTCAACTCCGAGTGTTGAACAATGCGGCGATCGTCGGCATCGGCTACATCGTCGGCTTGCGCTATGCAGCGGTGATCTGCGCCGGCTCGTTCCTGTCCTATTTCGTGTTGGTGCCCGTGGTGCATGCCATCGGCCAGCACGTGAGCGTCGTCCTGCCTCCCGGGGCGGTGCCCATCGCCCAGATGAGCCCCGACCAGGTCTTTTCGGGATATGTGCGGATCATCGGCGTCGGGGGCATCGCCGGCGCAGGCATTCTGGGCATCGTTTCCTCGCTGCCGTCGATGATCCGCTCGATCCTGGCCAACATCGAGGGCATGCGGCACCAGGACACCCGCGCGGCGACCGAGGTGCCTCGGGTCGATCGCTCCCTCGGCGGCCGGACGACCATCGTCGGCCTGGTGATCTTCGCCTTCGCCGCACTGCTCTTCTTCTCTTTCGGCATCGGCGCGGCCACTTCGCTGAGCTACGCGGTGGTGGGTACGGTGCTGGTGATGGTCATCGCTTTCCTCTTCGCCCCGGTCGCCGCTCGCGCGATCGCCATCGTCGGCACCAATCCGGTATCGGGAATGACCATGCTGACGCTGATCATCACCGGCGTGGTGATGCTCAAGATGGGGCTCAGCGGCGGGATGGGGATGTTCGTGACGATGATGATCGGCGGTGTGGTCTGCACGGCCCTCGCCGCGTCCGGCGCCCTGGCCTCGGATCTGAAGATCGGCCACTGGATCGGTGCGACACCCGCCAAGCAGCTCGCGTTGAAGTTCCTCGGCACCCTGGTCGCCGCGGTGTTCTGCGGACTGGCCCTGTGGGTCATGGCCCAGGCCGATCCCTCCCAGGGGTTCGGCACTCGGGCGATACCCGCGCCCCAGGCCTCGGCGATGAAGGAGATCCTGGTCGGCATCTTCGGCGCGGTTTCCCAGCCCTTGCAGTGGTACCTGTTCGGCATCGGCGTGCTGCTGGCGATGATCCTGCGCATGGCCGGGGTGCCGGCGCTGGCCTTCGCCCTGGGCATGTACCTGCCGATGGAGCTGAACACTCCCGTACTGCTCGGCGGCATCCTTTCCTGGCTGGTGGCCCGCCGGAAGGCGGGGGAGAGCGAGCAGGTCTCTCGGCGGCGCAGCGATCGGGGTGTGCTGATCGCTTCGGGCCTGATGGCCGGCGGGGCGATCATCGGCGTGGTCGATGCGATTGCCAACGCCGTGATCAAGGGCGCGACGGGCAGCACCGATGCCAAGGCCGTGATCCACCTGCTCGATGATGCCGCCTTCGGCGGGACGACGGGGGAGATCGCCGGCATCCTGACCCTCGTCGCGCTCTGCGCGTTCATCGTCGGCTACTCACGGCGCGCCGCTGCCGACTGAGGCTGAAATGGTGCACGAGGAGGATTGCTACCAGGCCGTGGTGGACGGCCCCGAGGTCGAGATCAAGGTCAAAGGGTCGCGTTTCATCGGTCGGGCCCTGGCGGCTTCGACTCGCGAGCAGGCGGCCGCGGCCCTCGATGGAATCCGACGGCGATACCACGATGCGACACACCACTGTTCGGCCTGGCGGGTCGGGGCGCCCGGCAGCGCGCAGACCCGCTCGGACGATGACGGTGAGCCCTCCGGCACCGCGGGCCCGCCGATCCTGGCGGCGATCGAGGGTGGAGAGATCTTCGACGTGCTGGTGGTGGTCACCCGCTATTTCGGCGGTACCAAGCTGGGCGGCGGAGGGCTGGTGCGGGCCTACGGCGCGGCGGCGCGTCAGGCGCTGGAAGCTGCGCCGCGGCGGGAGGTCTGGCTCGAGCGCGTGCTGGACTTGCACTGCACCTGGGACGACCTGGGGACGGTGGAGGCCGTGCTGGCGCGACATCGGTCCTGGCTGCGAGGCGTGGAGCGGAAGTTCGGCGCTCGGCCGCTGATGGCGGTGCGGGTACTGCGCTCGAAGGCGGACGCGCTGAGTGCGGCGTTGACCGACGAGAGCGGCGGGAGGGTGATGATCGAGAGCCGGCACGTTTGACCCGGCATTGAAATGTCACTAGTTTTGGGACAGTTGGCGCGCTCTGGACGGCGCGCTGCAGAAGGGAGCGGCCGCGTGCTCTCCAATACGCACTTTTCGATGGCGATCCACGTTCTCGTGGCGCTGGCCTACAACGACGGGCGGGTTGTCAGTTCGGACGACCTGGCCCGCACCGTGGGGACCAATCCCTCCTTTCTCAGAGGCCTGATCGGCGAGCTGAGGGAGGCGGGTCTGGTCGAGACCCGGCTCGGCAAAGGGGGCGGGGCCCTGCTGGCGCGGCGGCCGGCGAAGATCCGGCTCGACGAGGTCTACAGGGCCACCGAAGATCGACCGGCGGTGACGACACACGTCTGCGACGGTCGATCGCCCTGCCCGGTGGCGCGCAACATGGAGGAGCTACTCGGTGGGATCAGCGCCCGGCTCGAGCAGGTGGTAGTCGCCGAGCTGAAGAAAATCACCCTCGCCGGGCTGCTGAAGAAGTACATCCCGCGGAAGAAATAGCTCTTTTTTTACATGAAACTGTTAGCGTCGTGCGGACAATAAGGCGAGACTGACGCAGCGAAAGGAGATTGACGATGAGTGGACGACTTCAGGACAAGGTGGCCTTGATCACCGGAGGTACGACGGGCATCGGTTTTGCCACGGCCAAGCGCATGATCGACGAGGGCGCCAGGGTGATGGTCACCGGCGCCAATCCAGAGACCCTCGAGCTGGCCCGCACCGAACTCGGATCGCGAGCGGAAGTGATCGCTTCGGACGCCTCGTGCGGCCGGCAGGTCGCTGCGCTCTTCGATCATGTGCGCCAGGCTCACGGGCGGCTCGACGTTCTGTTCCTCAATGCCGGCATTGCCCGCTTCGCCCCCTGGCCCGAGCACAGCGAGGAGGACTTCGATCGCCAGTTCGCGGTCAACGTCAAAGGCCCCTGGCTGGCGATCAAGCATGCCATGCCGCTACTCGGTCAGGGCGCGTCGGTGATTGCCAATACCTCGGTGATCAACCAGCTCGGCTTCCCGGCGGCCAGCGCCTACTCCGCCACCAAGGCGGCCCTGCGCCAGCTCGTACGCATCGCGGCGGCCGAACTCTCGCCCAAGGGCGTGCGGGTCAACGCCGTCAGTCCAGGGCCGATCGAGACGGCCATCTTCTCCAAGACCGGCCTGAGTGCGGACGCGATGGAGGAGATGGGCGCGATGATCCTCTCCAAGGTGCCGGCGGGACGCTTCGGGCGTCCCGAAGAAGTGGCCAACGCCGTGCTCTTCCTGGCCAGTGACGAGGCCTCGTTCATCCAGGGGCAGGAACTGGTCGTGGATGGGGGGATGACAGCCCTGTAGATACCGCTCCATGCTCCGGCGACCTGGCCGCAGACGCGTGGTGACGATCGAGGCCCTCGCGCTGGCGGGCCTGGAGGTCGGAGCTTCTTTCCACCTTCCGTCGAGGAAAGAGGGCTGGGAAAAGGGCGACCGGTTTTCGGTCGCCCTTTTTTCAGGCGCTCCTCCACTCTTCAGTGCCGCCACGCTGCTCGGAGCGTGGGCCGAGGCGTCCTTTCTCGACGCTCAGAAGTCTACGAAGCTCCCCGGTGGCGGTCGGCGAGCTGAGCGAGGGCCTCCGGGTCGAGCAGGCGCAGGCGGCGGGCCGAGAGGGGCTCGAGCAGTCCGTCTCGGGCCAGCCGGCTGAAGATGCGCGAGAGGGTTTCGGGAATCGTCCCCAGCAGGCTGGCGAGCTGGCCCCGGGAGATTTGCAGTTCCACGACCGGCTGAGGGCCCTTCTCCACGGCGCGCAGGTCGAGCAAGTGGGCCGCCAGGCGTGAGGGCACTTCGCGCAACGAGAGGTCCTCGATCACGCCGGCAAAATGGTGCAGGCGGCGTGAGAGGGCGGCGAGCAGTTTGAGGGCCAGCTCCGGACGCTGGCGGAGAAAGGCCAGCAGGCCATCGCGGGGGAGGAAGAATGTGCGCACCGCGTCGAGGGCCAGCGCCGAGGCGGGGTAGGAACCACCGGCGAAGACCGGCACCTCGCCGAAGATCTCTCCACCGGTCCAGATGTGGAGGATCTGCTCACGTCCCTCGGCGCTGGACTTGAAGACCTTGACCCGGCCCTCGAGTACCACGTGAAAACCGAGCCCCGGCTCGCCTTCGTTGAAGATCACCTGGTTCTTCGCGTAGCGCTGCACGCCACCGAGGGTGGCCAGCTCGGCCACTTCCTCGGGGCTCAGGCGGGAGAAGAGAGGCAGGGCGCCGAGGACCTGCACCAGCGTGTTCATGGGGAGTCCACCGCGTCCCCCTGCTCGAGCATCGCCAGCGCCTCGTCCCGTGGCCGATCGAGCTTCTGGTCCCAGTAGGGCGACAGACGGCGCAGGCTGGCCACGATGCCCGGGAAGACCTCGGTGATGCGCTCGACGTCCCGCTCGCTGTTGTAGCGGGAGAAGCTGAAACGCACCGAGCCGTGCATCGCCGTGAAGGGGACACCCATCGCCTTGAGCACATGGGACGGTTCGAGAGACCCCGAGGTGCAGGCCGAGCCGCTCGAAGCGCAAATGCCATGGGCGCTGAGCTGGTAGAGCATTCCCTCGCCCTCGATGAAATGGCATGAGAGGTTGAGGGTGTTGCCCAGGCGCTCGGCTCCGGCGCCGTTGACGCGGGCGAAGGGAATGCGCTCGAGCAGAGCGGCCTCGAGGCGATCGCGCAGGGCGGTGATCCGGCGAGCCTCCTCTTCGTGGTGCGCGGCGGCCACGTCGAGGGCTCGCGCCAGGCCGACCACGAAGGCCACGTTCTCGGTCCCACCCCGGCGCCCCTCCTCCTGGTGCCCGCCGAGCAGTAGGGGCTTGCAGGGTGTGCCGCGGCGGATGAACAGAGCGCCGATACCCTTCGGTGCGTGGATCTTGTGTCCCGAGAAGGACAGCAGGTCCACGTGGGGCAGGGCGCGTTTGAGATCCAGGGGCAGCTTGCCCGCGGTCTGGGTCGCATCGGTGTGGAAGAGGATCTCGGGGTCGGTTTCCTTGGCCAGCCGGGAGAGTTGCTCGATGGGAAAGATCACGCCGGTCTCGTTGTTGGCGTGCATCACAGTGACCAGCAATGTGTCGGGCCGCAGGGCCCGCACGTACTGGCCCACGTCGATCCTCCCGCTGCGATCGACTCCGATCCAGCTCAGCTCGTAGCCCTCGCGCTCGAGGGCCTGGCAGACGGTCAGCACCGCCGGGTGCTCGACACGGGTGGTGATGATGTGCCGCCGTTCGGGGCGCGCCTTCGCGCAGCCGAGGATCGCCGTGTTGTTGGACTCGGTGGCGCAGGACGTGAAGAGAATCTCACGGGGCGCCACGCCTCCCAGGTTGCGTGCCAGGCTGCGGCGGGCAGCGTCCACCGCGGCAGCGGCAGAGCGCGCCGCCTCGTACATCGACGAGGGGTTGAAGTAATCGTCCTGGAGGTAGGGCAGCAGGGCTTCGAGTACCTCCGGGGCGACCCGGGTGGTGGCGTTGTTGTCGGCGTAGGTGATCTCCATCGCGCTCCCCTGACGGGCTCAGACCTCGATCACCCGGATCCGTTCGTCGACCCGGTCCTTGAGGGCCTGCTCGACGAGCATCTTCATCGTACGGCCGGCGCCCGTGCAACTCGCGCAGGCGCCGGAGAGCCGGCAGTAGACGAGCTGCCCCTTGATGTCGATGATCTCGATGTCGCCGCCGTCCCGGACCAGGGTGGGGCGCACCGACTCCTCGATCGCCTGCTCGACCCGTTTGGCGAAGCGGTAGGGCGAGTCGCTCGGGTCCGGCTCGGCCTGGCGGCGAGCGGTGGCCACCGTGTGCCCGCCGGGCAGTACCGGCAGCTCCTTGAGGCGGGTCTGGCGTGGGCCCCAGCATTCGTCGAGGAGGTCCTGCAGGCCGCCGGGGGCATGGTGACAGGACATGCAGGCGCCACCGGCCTTCACCGCGCCGGTGATGTCGGCGATGGTCTTGAGTTGCAACTCCTTGATCTTGCGCTTGAGGTAGGGC
>JALTMS010000134.1 GCA_027001345.1 Acidobacteriota bacterium
CCCCCTGGAGACGCCACCGGCGATACCAGTGCCGCACCGGCCCGGGGAGGTGACGATCCTTCGGGTCCGTGGCCGTAGCCCCGAGCGTCACACCCGACCCGGCTCCCTCCGGGGCCCCGGCCCCGGAGGGACTCTCTTTCCACCGTGGAGCGAAGAATGTGCTCGCCCGTTTTGCCAGCGGTCGAAGCGCTGAATAGCGGGCCGAGTAGCCCCTGGGGGGGGGAGGCTCTTCCCCGGCACCGTCGTCAATGCCCTGCGCGTACGGCGAGCACATTCTTCGCTCCACGGTGGTCTCGACCGCCGGTCCAGTGAAGTATCGGCACCTCCGCTCTGCCCCGGTTCGTTCATCGAGCCTCGAGGCGAAAGGGCGCGATGGCCCCCGCGCAGGTCTCGCCGGCCAGCGGCCAGTTGCGCCATTTCGCCCGAGGCGCTGACAACGCTCACACCTTGTCCGAGCTGAGATCCACCCATCATTCGGGCCGGAGGTGCATGCTACGATGAGGTATGTCCGGCTCCTTCCCGGCTGGGTATTCCCTGCTGGACACCCTCGGCGTTGGCGGCTGTGGCGAGGTCTACCTGGCCCGCCATGAGCCGAGCGGTCGCCTGGTCGCGATCAAGAAGGCCCTGCCGGACGATCCGCAGAGTGCCGCCGAACTGGCCGACGAGTTCTCCCGCATCGCCTCCCTCGATCACCCTGGCATCGTCCGCGCGGTGGATTTCGTGCCCCTCGGCAGGCAGGGAGGCCCCTCGATCGTTTTCGAGGTCGCCGAGGGACTCTGCTCCGAGCAGGCCTGCCGGCAGGCGGGACCGCTCGAGCCCCTGGGCTGGACCGCCGGCCTGGCCGAGACTCTCGATTACCTGCACCGCAGCGGTCTGCTCCACGGGGACCTCAAGCCAGCTCACGTGTTCATCGATGAGCACGGGGTGCCTCGGCTGATCGACTTCGGCCTGGCGAGGGAGTCCGGAACCCCCGGCGGCGGAACCCCGGCCACCGCCGCTCCGGAGGTACTGCGGGGGGAGGCCTGCACCGTGGCCTCGGAGCTGTTCTCCCTCGGCGCCACGCTCTTCTTCTGGCTCTTCCAGCGCTACCCGTGGGGTGAGGACCTGGCCGGGCGACTGGCCACCGCCGACAGGCGCGCGGCCCTGCCCCATCGGGAGGGACTGCCCGGCGGGGCCGTGCGGCTGCTGCGGGAGTTGCTCTCTCCCCACCCGGCCGAGCGACCCCGCTCCGCCCGCGAAGTGGTCGGCCGCCTCGAAGAGATCGGCGTCACCCTTCCCGATCCCGCCCTTGCCGACCCGGCGATCCGGGCGGGGGGACTCGACCTGGTGGGGCGTGAAGCGGTGCTTGCCACGATCGAGACGGCGATCGCCGACTCCCAGAAGGCCCATTTCCTCGTCCTGTCCGGACCCCGGGGCGCGGGACACACCCGGTTGCTGCGGGAGGCGGCGGGCCTGGCCCGGCTGGCGGGACGTCGCATCGAGCATCTCGGCTCCACCGCCGGAACCCTGCCGCTCTCACTCCGATTGCCGGCCCACCTCCGCCTGCTGGCCCAGCAGGCGCCCCTGGCAGTGCTGGCCGACGACCTGCACGAGCTGGCCCCGAGCGAGGCCGAGGTGCTGGCCGATCTGCCCCGGCGGCTGGCTGGATGCCGCGGCCTGCTGGTGCTTGCCGCCGGCCCCACTCGACCTGGGCCGGGATGGAAGGAACTGCCCCTCGAAGCCC
>JALTMS010000135.1 GCA_027001345.1 Acidobacteriota bacterium
AACAGGCGGAGGGCGAGTTTACAAAAGTGTTTGCCTGCCGGTCACCAGCAGGGGGGGCGGTGCCGCGGCTGCGGGCCGGGGGGCCGCTGGTGGGCGGCCCGCCCCTGCCCTTCGAAGCGCCGGGCGGCGCCTACTGTAGCTCCGTGGGGTCTGCAACGAGAACATACCTGCCCGCGGAGTTGCGTACGTAGTACTTCCCCCGCCCCAGGATGCCCAGGGTCTTCGTCTGCTGGTACCTGGACTTTCCCTTCAGGCTTTGACGCTCGAGCACCGCTCCGTCCGACAGCCGGCGGATCGTCATCTCCACGTCGACGGTGCCTTCCACGCGCTCCGACCGGGAAATGATGTTGCTGGCTCGACCCTGGTCGTTGCCAGCGGCCAGCGCGGCGACCTCGATCTCGTATTCCGGAGCCCGCGTCGGAGTGAAGAGCACACCGGCCTTCTCGGCGGTGGTCTTGAACAGAAGCCGGAGAATGCCGCTGTTCCCTTCGTCCGCGAAGCCGGTCAGGGTGATCTTTGCCGGACGCCCCTTGATCGCCGAGAAGTCCGCATCCTCCAGCGCTCTGAAGCACGCGATGCGAACCACATTCTGCGCGACGGCGGAGGTCAGGCCACCGCCCGGCGTTTTTTGCACGGAAGCACACGCTGCGAGCAGCAGCAGGATCGACGTCATCGACACCCAGAGTCGCACTTGCTTGTGACCTACGGACATGAAACCTCCCTTCTCGCCATCTGGACATAGCAAGATGGGCGCCAGTGCCTCCCGTCTCCCGCGGCAGATGCAGGGGGGCCAAAAGGGCCCGCATCCGCCAGCCACGTGCTGCGGAAAGGCGGATCGAGGTCGGGGACCTGTCTTGCGCCTGAGACGGGAATGCTTCGGGAAGGAGACAGATTCAGGTGGGTGGGTCGGCCGACATGCCCAGGTCGTTCAGGCGGCGGTAGAGGCTGGCGCGGGAGATGCCCAGGGCCTTCGAGGCGCGGGTCGCGTTGCCGCCGCTGCGCGCCAGGGCGTCGGCGATCGACCAGCGGTCGTAGGCGGCAAGCAGGGCGTCCCGCCCGGCGTGGTAGCCGGGGCCGGCCAGTTCGGTGAACGCCGGCTCGAGGGCCTGGTCGATGCCGACCCGCTCGCGGCTCGTCGCACAGCGCAGCGCCTTGCGCACCGCGGCCGCCCCGATCGGCTCGTCGGGAGCCAGGATCGCCACCCGCTTGAGCACCGCGTCGAGTTCTCGCACGTTTCCCGGCCAGTCGTACTCCATCAGGGCAATCACGCCGCTGTCGGCCAGCGGAGGCACGCTGATCGCCTCTCTGCCGGCAAAGCGCCGTAGCAGTTCGGCGGCCAGTTCGGGGATGTCCTCGCGGCGACGCCGCAGGGGAGGGACTTCCAGGCGATACTCGTCCAGCCGGTAGTAGAGGTCCTTGAGAAACTTGCCCTCCGCCACCCGCGCGGGCAGATCTTCATTGGTCGCCGCCAGCAGCCGCACATCGACCGTCACCGGTTCTGTGCCTCCGACCCTCTCGAAGCTCCCGCTCTCGATCACCCGCAGGAGCTTGGCCTGGTGCGCCGACGGCATCTTGCCGATCTCGTCGAGGAAGAGGGTTCCTCGGTTGGCCAGCTCGAAGCGACCCATCTTGCGCTTGTCCGCCCCGGTGAAGGCTCCTTTCTCGTGCCCGAAGAGTTCGGCGTCGATCATGCTCTCCGAGCCGCTGGCGGAATTGAAGG
>JALTMS010000136.1 GCA_027001345.1 Acidobacteriota bacterium
CCAGCGCCCCCGCGAACGGGTGATCGAGCGCACCGGCTCGCCCAGCAGACCCTCGAGGGCCGTGCGTCCCAGGGTGACGATCACCTCCGGCTGAATGATGCGAATCTGCTCGTGGAGAAAGGGCAGACAAGTGGCCGACTCGTCGGGCAGCGGCGCACGGTTGCCCGGCGGCCGGCACTTGACCACGTTGGCGATGTAGACCTCCTCGCGACTCAGACCCATGGCACCGATGATCCTGTCGAGGAGCTTGCCGGCCTTGCCCACGAAGGGCTCACCTATGCGGTCCTCGTCGGCGCCGGGGCCTTCCCCGACGAAGAGCAGGCGGGCTTCCGGGTTGCCCGTGCCGAAGACCAGCCTGGTGCGGCCCTTCCACAGAGCACAGCGCTGACACTCGCCGAGGGTCTCCACTCTCAGTCGCTCGAGAGCCTCGGCCGCTCCGCCGACTGCGCTGTCGCCCGGGGCCGGCCCGGCTTCGGCCGGCGAGGGCAAGGCCATCGCCTCGACCCCCAGATCTCGGTACAGCCTCAGCCACTCGACAGCTTGCGCGCGAGGATCACTCATCGGCGCCACCATTTTTCCATCGTGTCGGCCAGGCGCTCGGCCACCTGCCGCTTGCTCATCTGTGGCCAGGGCTCGGGCTGTCCGTCCGGACCGATCAAGGTCACCTCGTTCGTCTCCACGTCGAAGCCGGAGCCCGCGCGAGCCACGTCGTTGGCCAGCAGCAGGTCGCAGCCCTTGCGCCGCCGCTTGGCCACACCCTTGGCCGTCGCCTGACCGGTCTCCGCCGCGAAGCCCACCAGCAGCAGCTTCGCCGGCAGGCGACCGGCGGCGCGAGCCTGCACCAGCTCGGCGAGAATGTCCGGGTTGGGCTCGAGCTGGAGAGCGTAGCCCCGGTCCTTGGGCAGCGAGATCTTCTTCTCCGGCGCCGCGGACGGCCGGTGATCGGCGACAGCCGCGGCCATCACCACCGCGGCCGCCTCCCCCGCCGCCTCGAGCACCGCCTCCCGCATCTCGAGCGCGCTTTCCACCATCACCCGCTCGACGCCCCAGGGTGGTGAAAGACGGACCGGGCCGCTGACCAGCACCACCTCGGCACCCCGGGCCTCGAGGGCGGCAGCGATCGCGTAGCCCATCTTGCCCGACGATCGATTGCTCAGATAACGCACCGGATCGATCGCTTCGCGAGTCGGGCCGGCCGAAACGACGATCTTCCGCCCTTCCATCGAGCGGGAGCGCCGGGCTGCGATCAGAGCCTCGGCGGCAATCCGCTGCAAGTCGGCCAGGCGACCGGCCCCCTCGTCGCCGCAGGCCACGAAGCCCTCCTCGGGAGGGACGATCACCACCCCTCGCGCCTCGAGATCGGCGACGTTTGCGCGGGTCTGCTCGCGCTCCCACATCCCCGGATTCATCGCCGGAGCGAGCACCACCGGTCCGCGGAAGGCGAGATGGACCGTCGAGAGCAGATCATCAGCCAGCCCCCGGGCGAAGCGGGCGAGCACGTTGGCCGTGGCGGGCGCCACCAGCAGCACGTCGGCCCAGCGGGCCAGATCGATATGATCGATGGCCGGTGAAGGCGGGTCGTGGAACTCGCTGGTCGCCACCGGATGACCCGAGAGGGTGGCCAGGGTCAGGGGCGTGACGAATTCCGCCCCCCGAGCCGTGAGGACCACCTTCACCTCGGCCTCCTCCCGGACCAGGGCACGGACCAGCTCGGCGGCCTTGTAGGCCGCGATGCCTCCGCTGACGCCGAGCAGGATGCGCGGAGGACGGCGGCTCATCCCGCGGCCCCCGACCCGGAACCCTCCGAAAAGGTCTCGACGATCCGCGCCGCCAGGCTGCGGCGGCGATCACGGCGACAGCGGGCCGCGAGGATCACCCCACACAACTCGTCCGCCGCCCGCTCCAGCTCGTCGTTGATCACCAGGTAGTCGAATTCTTCCCAGCGCAGGATCTCTTGCCGCGCCCCCTGGAGGCGCCGCTCGATGACATCCCGCGCGTCGGTGCCACGGGAGACCAGCCGCCGGCGCAAGGTCGTCAAATCCGGTGGCAAGATGAAGATCGTCCGGCAGTCTTCCACTGCCCGCCGTACCTGCTCGGCCCCCTGCACGTCGATGTCGAGCAGCACGTCGGTCCCCGCCGCACGCACTTCCTCGATCTGCCGACGGGAGGTCCCGTAGTACTCCCCGTGCACCACCGCCCACTCGAGGAATTCGCCCCGTCCCATCATCTCGCGAAAGGTGGGAATATCGGTGAAATGGTACTCGCAGCCGTCCTTCTCCCCCGGACGCGGCGAGCGCGTGGTCCACGAAACGGAAAAGCGCAGTCCCTCGACGCGAGTCAAGAGCCTGCCGATCAGGGTGCTCTTGCCGGCCCCGGAGGGTGCCGACACCACGAAGAGACCGCCTCGTTCTGTCATCGCTCGCCTGCTCCCTACTCGAGGTTGGCGGCCTGTTCGCGGATCTTCTCCAGCTCACCCTTGATCCGCAGCACCTGCTCGTCGATCGCGGGATCCGAGGCCTTCGAGCCGATGGTGGTCACCTCCCGGCGAATCTCCTGAACGAGAAACTCGGCGGCGCGTCCGATCTCGCCCACAGAACCGGAGAACAGTTCCTCGAGTCGGCCGAGATGCGCATCGAGGCGTACCAGCTCTTCAGTGACATCCGCTCGCTGAGCCAGGATCGCCGCCTCCTGAGCCACCCGGGCGGGATCGACGGCGCTCTCGCCGAGTATTTCCTCGATCCGGCGTCGCACTTCCTTTGCCAGCCGCTCGGGCACCGGCCCCGCCAGTTCTCGCACTCGCGCGACGGCTCGACGCACCACCTGCTCCCGCTGCCGGAGATCGGCCAGCAGCGTGGCTCCCTCGGTTCGGCGCGTGGCATCGAAGGCATCGAGCGCGGCGGTCAGAGCCCGGTCGACCAGCGCGAACAGTTCCTCGACCTGCTCCGGATCGGCGCTCGCCGACTCGAGCACGCCGGGCATCCGCAGCAGCACATCGGCCCGCAGCCCACCATCGTCGAGATCGAAGGTCTCGACCAGCTCACGACAGGCCTCGACCAGTTCCCCCGCCACGGCCAGGTCGAGCTTGATGCGGCCGCTGATCGAGCGTTCCCCCTCGAGGGCCACCATCACCTCCACCCGCCCCCGGGCGACCCGCTCGTGCACCCGCTCTCGCCAGCGCCCCTCGCCGGCCAGCAGCACCTGGGGCAGGCGGAAGCGCACTTCACGCTGCCGCGAGTTGACCGAACGAATTTCCACCGTGCTGGCCAGGGCCTCGGCCTCGGCGCGTCCCTTGCCGTAGCCGGTCATGCTGCGCATCATCCGCCGCCTCTTTCCTCCCGCTCCGGGCGGGCCGTCGCTTCCAGCTCTCGGACCAGTACCTCCGCCGCCCGCCGGTAGGATCCCGGCTGACCCAGGCGCCGGCGCACATCGGCCAGACCGGCGAGCATCGCCTCTCGGGCCGGTCCCTCGTCGAGCAGCGGCAGCAGGGCCGCCGCGGCCCGCTGGGGGGTGAAGGCCTCTTGCAGCAGCTCGGGCACCACCTCCCGCCCCGCCACCAGGTTGACCAGGCTGACGTGCTCGATGTCGAGAGCCATTCTACCCACCGCGGCGGTCAACCAGGAGGTGCGATAGACCACCACCTCGGGCACTTCCCGCAGGGCCACCTCGAGGCTGGCGGTTCCCGAGGCCACCAGGGCCCCGTCGCAGGCTTCCACCGCCGTCGCGAAGTCGCCCTTCACGACCCGCAGATCCACTCCCGCAGCGGCAGCCTCGGCCTCCGGGCCCGACGCCTCGAGACCCGCCGCCAGGGGCAGTACGAAGCGCGTTCCGGGCCTGGCGGCCGAGATCCGGCGCGCGGCCTCGAGCATCACCTCGAGATGGCGGCGCAACTCACCGGGCCGGGAGCCGGGCAGAAGCCCCACCACCTTGCCTTCGACTTCGAGGGACAGGGCCCGCCGGGCGGCCGAGGAATCGGGATGCCGCCGCCGATCATCGGCCAGCGGATGGCCGACGAAGCTCACCGGCACGCCATGCTCCCGGTAGAAACTTTCCTCGAAGGGGAAGAAGACGATCATTCGCCGCACCCGCCGGCGGAGCAGCTTGACTCGCCGCCGCCGCCAGGCCCAGAGCTGGGGGCTGATGTAGTACAGCGATGGCACGCCCACCTGCCGGGCGGTGCGCGCCAGCATCAGGTTGAAGTCGGGGAAGTCCACCAGCAACAGCAGGTCCGGCGGATCGTCCCGCAGGCGGCGGCGCAAGTCGCCGAGTGCGGCGCGCAGGGCGGGAAGGCGCGCGAAGACCTCGGTGATCCCCACCACCGAAAGCTCTTCCACCCGGTGATGGAGCCGGACCCCAGCCGCCGCCAGACTCTCGCCCCCGGTACCCTCGAAGACCAGGTCGGGAGCCAGGGCTCGAGCCTCGCGCACCACGCCGGCGGCGCGTGATGGTGATCGCCGGAGAGACCTCCGGTGATACCCACGCCGGCGGCGTGGGTATCACCGGAGGTCTCTCCGGCGATCACCATCACGCGCCGCGGACGGCTCACCAGCGGACCCTCCTCACAGGGGGCGCCCCACGCCGGGATCGGCGGCATGCTCGGCGGCGAAGGCCTCGAGACGATTGAGGGCCTGCTCGACCCGCTGCCCGGCCACGACCAGGTCCTCCCCCGGCGCCACCACCAGGGGCTGCCCGTAGGCCATCAGGCCCCGGCTTCCGGGACGTGGAATCATGAAGCGGTCCCAGGAATCGAGGCGCCAGGCCCTGTCGTAGCCCACCGCCACGGGAACGATCGGCACCCGCCCGAGACGCGCGGCGATCACGCACCCCGGCTGCACCTTGCGGGCCGGGCCCCGTGGCCCGTCGGGAGTAAAACCGATGTCGCTACCCTCGTCGAGGTGCCGCAGCATGCCGCGCAGCGCCGCCGCGCCGCCGCGGCTGCTCGAGCCCCGCGCCGGCACATAGCCGAAACGCTCGACGGTGCGAGCGATCATCTCCCCGTCCCGGTGGCGGCTGATCATGAACACCAGTCGCGGACCGACGTAGCTGTAGACCATCAGCAGCAGGTGCGCATGCCAGAAAACGTGGATGTAGCGCTGACCGCGCGCAGCGAAATCCTCGACGACCTCCCGTCCGTGGCAGCGCAGGCGCACACCGGCGCGCAACAGGCGAATCACCCCCGCCGCCAGTGGCGGAACGAGGGTCCGTGCAAAGGGCGAAAGCTCTTTCCGGGAAGAGCCGGGAGCCTCGCCGCTCACGACGCTCCGCTGGCGATCGCCCGGCCTTCGCACAGTCCGCGCAGGGCCTCGCCCTCGGCCGGATGGAGGACCAGGCCGACGTTCTCGGTGCCTTCGGGCAGTTCCACCCGGCGCGTCAGCTCGAGGGAGCCGCCGGCATCGATCAGCCCGCTGAGATCCAGCTCGATGGGGGTCCGCCCCAACTCGCGGCCTCCCTCCTCCGCCCCGCTGAAGATCACGTCCACCGTCAGGCAGTCCAGGGCCAGGGGCGATCCGGTGTCGGTCACCCGGAGAGAAACCACGCCGTAGACGTGCTCCTGACCCTGCTCGTCGGTCTGAGGCGTGCCCATGACCCACGACAGGGCCTCGATTTCATGGGCCGCTCGCGCCCGGGCGAGGGTTTTCAGGGGATCCCGCTCGCCACACGAGACACTCGCCGCCAGCAGCGCCACCGGGACCAGCAGGCCGCACAGGGCTCGATGAAGCTTCCATTTCTGCATCGCGAACTTCCTCCGCTCCCCCACGATCCTGCGCTTCCATTGTGTCACTTCTCGTGGGGACGAAAAGCCTCCAGGCGACGGTGGCCTTCCCGGTCGCCGTAGCGCAGCACCCGGCGGACCCAGCCCGCCAGGGCCCCGAGGCGCTGGCCGGGCCGGTCGAGCATCACGAAACTCAGCCCGAGCTGTCGCCGCCGCCGTTCCCATCCGGAAAGCAGCGCCACCGGATGCGCCGTGCGGAACCGCCGCACCAGCCGCACCGCGGGCCGGAAGCCGGTCGCCCAGCTCCGGTACTCCTCCCGCAGGCAACCCGGATAGACCTTTTCCACCTGCAGGCAGGACAGAGCCAGGGGTCGCATCATGCCCCACCGGCGAGCCCGTCCGAGCACCTCTTCCAACGGCGGCGGATCCCGGTGCAGCAGGGCCAGATCGTGGACCCAGATCAGCTTGGGCTGGAAGTAGTGATAGGAGTGATGCAGGGCCTGGTGCAGCAGCAGGTCCACCGGTGCGAGCACGCGCCCGGACGTTCCGGGCAGCGCCACGGCCCGGGCCAGCAGTTGCGGCACGTCCACCGGGTGGCGATCGGGCTGCGAGATCGACCAGTGGACCTCGAGTTGCACGCTACCCCGGCCGGTCCACTCCACCGGCAAGTTGTAGTAGGCCTGCCGCCAGAAGCGAATGTCTTCCTCGGGGGGCGTGCGCATCCCGGCCCGGGCCAGTGCGTCGAGGGCCAGGGCGAGACGATCGCCGTCGATCAGCAGGTCCACGTCGCTCATCGGCAGCAGGTGGGGCTCGGGATAGATCATCCGCCCCAGAGCCGCCCCCTTGAGCAGCACGGGAGTGATGCCCACGGCCTCCAGTGCGTCGGCGGCCAGGTCTGCCGCCTCGTCGAGAGCCGCCCGCTGGCGCTGGACCTCCATCACTCGCATCCGCCAGCGATGCCGCTGGGCCTCGGGCAGGTCGGCCAGAGCACTGGCGCCACTGAGTCGGTGGGCCACCAGCCCCGCCACCGAATGCTCGAGGGCCACTTCGAGTCCCCGGGGATCGGCGGCCACCTCGGCCAGAGCCTCGGTCGCGGGGGCCGACGGGTTGAGCCCCCGGCAGAGGGCCGCGAGCCGGGCTCCGTCACCGGGCTGGCCTTTCACGAGGAGCCTCCGGCTGGACCGCGGGGGGCTTCGGGACGGATCGAGCCCAGGCGCCAGGCCACCAGGGCAGCCAGCACGGCAGCGGGCAGCAGCGGCGCCAGCCGCCAGGGGCCGGGGACCATTTCGCTGGCCAGCCCCAGAGCCGCGAAGATCCCGCCCAGGGCGGCGAGTCGGATCACCGCCCGGGTCTGACCGTAGCCCGCGTCGAGCAGGCGGTGGTGCAGGTGACCCCGATCCGCGGAGAAGGGCGAGCGGCCCTGGCGCAGGCGGCGCACCACGGCGAGCACGATGTCGAGCAGGGGCACGCCGATGGCCAGCAGGGGAAGCACCGGGTTGAGCCCCGCCCGGCCCTGCACGGTGCCCACCGCCAGGGCGGCGAGCAGCAGTCCCAGGCGCTGAT
>JALTMS010000137.1 GCA_027001345.1 Acidobacteriota bacterium
AAGGCTCGGCCCTGGCGGGCGCGTCCCTGGCCCAGGCCGAGCTCCGGAAGACCCACGGGGTCACCGTGCTCGCGGTGCGTCGGGGCACACAGATCGAGGTCAACCCCCCGGCCGACATGGAGCTGCGCCACGGCGACATTCTCTTCGTCCTCGGCCCGCCCGAGAGGATCGCCGACGTGGTGGAGCTGTGCCGCGGCGCAACAGAAAGGCAAGGCGAAGGGTGAGGCGGGGCCCCGGCCGGGCGTGAGGGCAGCATCCGCAGGGATGGCGAAGCAGGGAGTCCAACCGTGTCAGAAAAAATGTCCTTGACAAAAATAACCCGTCCGCTATTATTTCAACATTAAACTATATACCGGAGGCAGCATGGGCACCCACCACCGAGGAACCGAAGAAGAGGTGCGGGCGTTGGACGCCTACATCAAGCTGATGCGGGCTGCCAACGCGCTGACGGCTCGCGTGCACCGTCACCTGGCGGAGGAGAGGCTCACGATCAGCCAGTTCGGTGCGCTGGAGGCGCTGTACCATCTCGGCCCCCTCTGCCAAAAGGACCTGGGGAGGAAGCTCCTCAAGACCGACGGGAACATCACCCTCGTCGTGGACAACCTGGAGAAGCGGGGGCTGGTGGAGCGCCGGCGAGATGCCAAGGACCGACGCTACGTGATGGTTCACCTCTCCGACGAGGGCCGAGAGCTGATCCGACGGACCTTTCCCCGACACGTGGCCGGCGTGGTCGAGGCCCTGAGCGTTCTCGACCCTTCCGAGCAGCAGGAACTGGCGCGGCTGTGCCGCATCGTTGGAAAGCGGGCAGCCGACTGATGGGAGTTTTTCTTGGAGATTTAGTTCAACATTGAAACATATGGAGCGGAGCCCCACTCCCTCAGGCCGAGCACGAACCCAATGTGAAGGAGACAGCCCGACCATGGAGAGCGTGTCCACGTCATCCGACGCGGCAAGCCGGCTCACGCGCGCCTGGCTGCTGCGGGGAGCGGCGCCGATCCTCCGGTACCACCGCGGCAAGACCGGTGCTCCTGGCGTCTGTGGCCCCTCGGGCCGCGCCGACTCCCCTTCCGTACTTTTGGCGAACCATAAAACGAAAGGACTACAGCCATGAAGAACATCCTGCCCCACACCGATGCCGGCCTGATCACCCCGGAGACCTCGGTCGTCGTATTCATCGACCACCAGCCGCAGATGCTGTTCGGCGTCGCCAACATCGAGCGCCAGCAGCTCGTGAACAACGTCGTCCTGCTCGCCAAGGCGGCGAAGGAGTTCGGGGTCCCCACCGTTCTCACCGCCGTGGAGACGAAGTCGTTCAGCGGCTACGTATGGCCCCAGCTGATGGACGTCCTTTCGGACCAGCAGCCCATCGAGCGCTCCAGCATGAACTCCTGGGACACCCCCGCGTTCCGCCAGGCGATCGAGACCTCGGGGCGCAGGAACGTGGTCGTCTCTGGGCTGTGGACCGAGGTCTGCGTGACCTGGCCCACGCTGAACATGCTGGATGCCGGCTACAACGTATACATCGTGGAGGACGCCTGCGGTGCCACCTCCTCGGCGGCCCACGATGCGGCGCTCCGGCGTTCCGTACAGGCCGGGGCCGTGCCGATGACCACCATCGCCACGGTGCTCGAATTCCAGAGAGACTGGGCCAACCGGGACCACTATGACGCCTTGATGGATCTCCTCCGGGAGCATGCCGGAGCGCCGCATCGTGG
>JALTMS010000138.1 GCA_027001345.1 Acidobacteriota bacterium
ATGCGGTGAATCCGACCGTTCATGCTCGATGGCCGCGAAGAGACCTCTCCCTGCGGTTGCACTCTTCGACGGGGTTGGCGCCGATTGCCGGGGTGCGACACTGCGCCGGTCGCCTGATTCCGCGCTACAATTCCCCGGTATGGACAGCCTTGACCTCAGTGGCGACGCTTACCTCTCACCGCCCACCCGACCGACCGCGCTGGCGCGACTGTCTCCGACGCTGGCGTTTTACCGTCGTTTCATTCCGATCGTCTTCCGCTCTTCGCGGGAGGCCAAGCGGGGGGAGTATCACGATGCTCGCTGGGCCGAGAGCAGTGTACACACCATTCGCGCGCTGGAGGCCGCCGGCGTGCGAATCGAGGTGCAGGGTATCTCGCACTATCGCGAAGTGGACGGGCCCTGCGTATTCGTGGGCAACCACATGAGTATGTGCGAGACGGTCGTCCTGCCGGGCTTCGTTCAGCCCCTCAAGCCGATTACCTTCGTGGTCAAAGAATCTCTCGTGCGCTATCCGGTGTTCTGCCACGTGATGCGCTCACGGGATCCGATCGTCGTCACCCGCACCAATCCGCGATCCGATCTGAAGGCGATGCTCGGCGGCGGGATGCGCCGGCTCGAGGCGGGGCGTTCGATCGTCGTCTTCCCCCAGACCACCCGCACGACGGTTTTCGATCCGTCCCAGTTCAACAGCATCGGTGTCAAGCTCGCGGCGCGGGCGGGGGTGCCCGTGGTCCCCGTGGCGGTGCGCACCGACGCCTGGGCCCTGGCCCGCTGGTTCATCAAGGATCTCGGTCGCATCGATCCGAGCAAGACGGTACACATCGCCTTTGGTGAGCCGTTGTGGGTGCAGGCTCGGGGTGACGAGGAACAGCAGGCGGTGATCGCTTTCATCCGCAGCCGTCTGGAGGCCTGGGGGCTCGAGACGGTTCGGTGAAGGTGCGCCGAGTTGCAGTCGTGGCGACGACGGAGAGTTCGCCCAGCGGCCGGCCGAAAGTGCCGAAGAGTGCCGAGCTGGGGTCCTCCGCGGGGGCCCCGTCGAAGGGCTGATGCACAATCGGAGTCGGCTTCTGGCAGAATGTCGCGATTGCTGATGACCGAGCGTCTTCCCAGGTGGTTTTTCGAATTGCTGGAGGAGGGTTGTCGGGTCCGGTTGCACCGGGCCCTGGACTCCGGCGAGGGGAAGGTGCGGGCCTGCTCGGACTCCGCCACGGCGCGTCTTCTCGCGCTGGCCGAGGTGTGCGACGGTCGCCCCAGGCCCCTGCTCCTGGTGGTTCCCGGAGAGCAGGATTCCCGTCGCATCGCCGCGCAGCTCGGCCACCTGCTTGGCCCTGGTCGGGAGGTGCTGCGTCTACCCCGTCTCGATGCAGATCCCTATCGGGGCCTGCCGGGCCACCCGGCGGTGGCCGCCACCCGGGTCGCGACCCTGGACCGGCTCGTCCAGGGTGGCTCCCTGGTCGTGGTGCTCGAGGTGGCTGCCCTGTTGGGGCGAGTGCCCTGCCGGGAGACCATCGAGGCGTGGAGCGAAGACTTCGCCCTCGGGGGTCGGATCGATCTGGATTCCTTGGCCCGGAGCGTGGTCGCGGCGGGCTACCGGGTGACGGAGGTGGTCACCGCCCCCGGAGACTTCGCCCGCCGGGGTGGTCTCTTCGATATCTGGCCGCCCCATGAGAGCGCTCCCTTGAGAGTGGAGTTGTGGGGCGGCCAGATAT
>JALTMS010000139.1 GCA_027001345.1 Acidobacteriota bacterium
GGCCTGGACCGCCGGGCTGCCGCCGCCGGCCTCCTCGGTCTCGACCCGGGTGCGCGCCTGGACCGCGTCGAGAGTGTAGCGGTGGACCTGGCTCGAAGTGGAAGGAAGCCAGGCCCTCCAAGCCTCCCGAGCTCAAGCCGCTTCTCGCACCATCGAGAAGGGGCTCGTCCTGCGCAAGCTCCGGCGGATCAAGAATGAAGAGAGACGCGCGTTGCGCGGGGTGCTCAATGACATCCGCGGTCGCTGATCGATGCGTTTGCTATGTCTTCGGATCGGTCACTCGCTTCAGTTGATCTCGTGGATCCCAGTCTGGAGGCGGCTTCATTCCCGTGCTTGACCATGGCATTTCCGAGCTGATCCAGTGTTGACGCCACGTGCGATATACCTTCTCTCGCTCGTCCGCATCACCATATCCGAATTGGATGCCGCAGCAGGGACACAGATTGTCCGCAGCGGAATCGCCTCTCCACGGCTCAATCCCCAACAAGTAGCCGCGGACAGGATAGATAAGGCTCACTGCGGCGTCCACGGGGCATCCCCTGGCTGAGCGTTCCAATAGTCTAGATTCGTCGGATAGGCCTCACAGGATCCGGCTTCTAGAACGCCCGGGTTGTACCATCCGGATTGAAGGAACCGAACGTATTGCTCTTCGGGTCGCAAACGCGGATCGTGCCATCAGGGCCGATCTTCGTCGGCATGCCGTCTGCCTGAGACCAGTGAATGAAGTTGCTCGCCCATTGCACAAGGTCATCTGTATTCCCAGCGCCGAAGTCCGCGACATGTCGACGGAAGTGGTCGTCGAGGGAATCCGCTCGCCCCCAGAGCCGTCGGCCGTTCAGCCCTCCGCGGCCAGGGGGAAAAGGGACGTGAGATCGCCGTACGTCGGCTCGCATCGCCGGTGCGGCTGGACGGCTGGCGTGGCCTTGTGCACGTTGTCCGCTGCCGCGCCATCCCTCGCGAAGCCCGGCGTAGGCAGCACCGTATAGGCGAACAACAGAAGATCGCGAATCAACGTTCTTTCCTGGTCTTTCTCGACCAAAGACGCTGCGCGTGAGCATGACCTTTCTCGGTCAGGCTCAGCCAGCAAACCTCGCCAGGCTCGGGACCTGCCGGCCTCGTAGGCCACTCACGCTCGATGCGCTGGATGGCAGCGTCAGCGGGAATGTCCCACGGGACAAAGCCTCTATGCTCATCGACCGCTCCTGCCACGGCCAAGCCATCCTCGAGAAGCTTCTGGATGATCCGGAAGGACAGATCACGACGCTCTTCGCACGACTGCGCGCCTCCGGTCGTGTATGCGACAGACGCGACCTCGCCAGCTTGGATCCAATCGTCCAACCCGCGAATCAGCAGATCTTCGATGCAGGTGTGGAGTGTCATTGCTGCACGTGCACTTTTTGCCAGGTGCCGTCCGTGAACTTGATATCGATGGCTGGTCCACCGGACTTCGACCATGTCCGCAGGCCAAGAGTTGTACCGTCAGGCAGCGTGACCATCCGGCCCGGATACGTGCTGCTCTCTACGGCCTTTCCTCCCGAGCTCAGCCGGCTGAACAAGTCATTGAGTTCATCTGCTGAATCAACCATCTTGACCCCAGATCGGCGCCCGGCTCGGAGCCCAGGCCAAGGGCGAGGTGATCCCCGAGCTCAAGAAGCTGCTCGACGACCGCTCGAAGAAGGTGCGCCTGTGCGCCTGCATCGCCCTGTAC
>JALTMS010000140.1 GCA_027001345.1 Acidobacteriota bacterium
CTCGTCGCGGCTGCTGACGGTCAGCGGCTGCTGTCGCAGATCGCCCTGCGCGAGCTTCTCCATCCTCTGGGAGACCTGTTTGAGGGTGCGTGCGAGTTCGCGAATGGTCCATACGCTGCCGATGCCCCCGGCCACGGTCAGGACCAGCAAGGCGATCAGACCGTTGCGCACCATGCGGTCCACCTTGGCTCTCGATCGCGATGCCATGGCGCCGACTGCCTGATTCATCGTCTTCAGCAGCTCGATATTCCGGTCGGCAATGAAGCTGATCGCCTCCTCGACCTCGGCGCCGCCCTCGACAGCGACGCGTGCGGCGGCCGCTACCGGCGCCCAGGCCTGGGCGAACGAGTCGATCTTCTCGCGGAGTCTGCGATCGGAGATCTTCTTCAGCCCCCGCTTCGAATCACCCTCGAGCAGTCCAGCGAGCAACTCATCCTGTGCCGCGAGGGCGGCCACGGCGCGCTGTCCCGCTCCGGAATCACCACGCTGAAGGGCAAGGAGAAGATTGCGTTCCAGATCGTGGACGTTGGCGGACAATCGCCGCGTCGCCGTGACGATCCGGCCACGGCCCTTGTTCTCGATCAGCACCTCGAGATCACGCGCTTGTTGGTACAGCGGACCGCTGGCTGTGCTGACTTCGCTGGCTGCCTGTTGAACGGCGGGCCAGCGGGAGGAGATCAGGTCGAGCTTTTCCGCAAACGGTGCCCAGAGCTGCTCGACATGTTCGAGATCCCGGGAAATCTCCTCCGTCGGTGCGGGCGGCAGTTCGAGTTCGGCATCTCCTCGCCGCAATCCGGCGAGAACGGTGGAAAAGCGCTGCCTGGCTTCGAGGACCTCTTGCAGCGCTTGGTCATCACCGAGGCGCGCGCGCATCACGGCCTTCGACATACGCTGAGTGAGCATCCGCTGGGCGCCGGCGAGGTTGATGCTGTTGGCATCCTGGCGCTGCTTGCTCAGTGTCATCACTGTATAGCCCATGATGCAGGCAAACGCGAAGAGAAGGCCGAAACTCAGCGCGTAGAGCTTGACCGAGATCGTGTACTTGCCGAGTCGAAACGACTCCGGAGATGCAGAGTCTTCCGCCGGGGCCATACCGATGCCAGCATCTTCCATGGATTCTCCTCCTGGACCAAGTTGCCTTCCTGGTTTTCCCCCCCCCGGCTACGACTGCGCCGCGGGACCCAACAGCGGCAGAGCACCCCAATGCCCGGCCGCACGGCCGAAGATGGTTTCACTGCAAGGCAAAAGCAAGGGGTGCCGGGTGAATCTGCCCAGAGGGACTGGCCAGGCCGCCTCGAGGAGGGTGTGGGGCGAGAGCCGCCGGCCGGAGCGCCGACTCAAAGGTGCACGCAGAGGGAAACAGCGAAGATGCGTTTTCGCCGTATTTTCTCGATGCCGATGGCGCCTCGAGTATATAGGTTGTTCAGCGAGGGGATTGCATGTTGGGGTGTGATCGGGGGGGGGAACCCGTCGATCCGCCAGAGTTCGCTGCGTGAATGCCGCGGGTTTCCCGTGAGGAGCGAAGTATGGAAGGATTTGACGACAACGCCGAGATCGTCAAGGAGTTTCTCGTCGAAAGCTACGAGAACCTGGATCAGCTCGATCAACACCTGATAACGCTCGAGCAGAATCCGGAAGACCAGAACATGCTCGCCAGCATCTTCCGGACGATTCACACGATCAAGGGGACATGCGGGTTCCTCGGCTTTTCGAAACTCGAACGACTCGCGCACGTCGGTGAAAACCTGCTGAGCAAGCTGCGCGACGGGGAGCTGCAGCTCGATGGCGACCGGGCTTCGGCGCTGCTGCGAATGATCGATGCGATTCGTTCGATCCTCGGGCGCATCGAAAACGACGGTTCGGAAGGCGATGAGGAGTATCGCGAGCTGGTCGATCTGCTCGAAACGTTGCAGGCGCCGGCTCCGCGGCGGCGAAGCACGCGGAAGTCGTCGTCCAAGAAGCGCGCGACTTCAACCAGGGCGCGGGGCAGGAAGCAGGCCAAGTCGGAAACATCCCCGCCGGCACAGCCCACCGCGAAGGGATCTGACTCGAACGACGGGCAGGCGAGCGGGACGGTCGAAAATGCTGGTGAGCTGCTGCTTCGATCCGGGACGATCAAGCCGGAAGATCTGGATCTCGCGATCCAGAAACAGGCTGCGGGAGACCCGCGGCACATCGGCGAAATCCTCGTCGAGATGGGAAAAATCACCGGCGAAGACGTCAAGCGTGTGCTGCTGCAGCAAGCAGCCCAGCGCGGCGGAAGCCTGGCGGAAAGCACGATCCGAGTCGACGTCAATCATCTCGACGAACTGATGAACCTCGTCGGAGAACTGGTTCTCGCGCGGAATCAGATTCTGCAATTCACCTCGCGCCTGACCGATTCGGCCTTCCTGGCCACGACGCAGCGATTGAACTTGATCACTACCGAACTCCAGGGCGGCGTGATGAAGACGAGGATGCAGCCGATCGGTACGATCTGGAACAAATTTCCACGGGTGATCCGGGACCTTGGACGGCACTGCTCGAAGGAAGTCAAGATCAGGATGGAGGGCAAGGAGACCGAACTGGACAAGACGATCATCGAGGCGATTCGGGATCCTTTGACGCATCTGATTCGTAACTCGGTCGATCACGGGATCGAGTGCCCACAGGCTCGAGTGGCGGCGGGCAAGCCTGCGGAAGGAACCGTGACGCTTCGCGCGTATCACGAAGGCGGGCAGGTCAATATCGAAATTTCCGATGACGGTGCCGGGATCGACGGGGAGCGGCTGAAGGGGAAGGCACTGGAGAAGGGAATCTGCACCGCCGAGCAACTCGCGGCGATGAACGAGCGCGAGTTGCAGAACCTGATCTTCATGGCCGGCTTCTCCACCGCCGAACAAGTGACCAACGTCTCCGGCCGAGGTGTCGGGATGGACGTGGTGAAGACGAATATCGAAAAGATCGGTGGCTCGATCGATCTGATCTCGGCACGTGGTGTCGGGACGACCTTCAAGATCAAGATCCCGCTGACCCTGGCGATCATTCCGGCGCTGATCGTAACCACCGCAGGAGACCGTTACGCGATCCCGCAGCTGAGTCTGCTGGAACTGGTGCGCCTCGAACCTGGTCAGGAGGGTCAACGAATAGAAACCATCGACGGCGTGCCGGTCTATCGGTTGCGCGAACGACTGTTGCCGTTGGTCTACCTCGACCGTGAGCTGGGCCTGGCTGCCGAGCCGGCGGGACCGAGTGGTGATGGCCCGACGAATATCGTCGTTCTGCAAGCGGAGCAAGCGGTTTTCGGGCTGGTCGTCGACGAGATCAATGATACGGAGGAGATTGTCGTCAAGCCGCTGAGCAAGCAGCTCAAGGAGATCGACCGTTTCGCCGGGGCGACGATCATGGGCGACGGAACCGTGGCCTTGATCCTGGATGTCGCAGGGCTGGCTTCGCATGCCGGGGTGCTGCGTGGAGAAAGCGGGGGAGCGGTGGCAAGCGAGGATTCCGAGACGGACAGCCGGGACGAGGAGCGGCAGACGCTGTTGATCTTCTCGATCGGAGAGGGACGCCGAATGGCAATGCCGTTGTCCCTCGTGGCGCGGTTGGAAGAGGTCGAGGCTGCGGCGATCGAAGCGGCCGGTGGTCGGGAAGTCATTCAATACCGGGGGGAAATCATGCCCTTGGTCAGGCTGGATCAGGTCTTCGGAGTGTCTGACGGCAGGCAGGAAGGCCGCCCCGAGCATGTGGTGGTCTACTCGCGATGTGGTCGAGCCGTTGGCCTCGTGGTGGAGCAGATCCTGGACATCGTCGAAGAGTCCCTGGAGATCGAGACCGAGCAGATCACCGGTGTGGGACTGCTGGGCTCGGCCGTCGTACAGGGGAAAATCACTGATCTGCTCGACGTGGACGGCGCGATTCAGCACGCCTTGCCGGGGTTCTTCGAAGAGAGCGAATCGCGGCGCCAGGAAGCGGTTGGAGAAAGATCGTGAACGAAAGTCAACGCTATTGCACCTTCGAAGTGGAAGATCTGTTTCTCGGGGTCGAGGTTTCGACGGTCCAAGAAGTGATTCGGCATCAGCAGATGACCCGCATTCCGCTCGCTCCGCGAGCTGTGGAGGGGCTGATCAATCTACGCGGCAAGATCGTCACGGCAGTGGATCTACGAACGCGGATGCAACTCGGCCCGCGTCCGGAGGGAAGCCTGCCGATGAATGTGGTCGTGCACAATGGCGAGGGGACAGTCAGTCTGCTGGTGGATCGAATCGGCGACGTGATCGAGGTCGAACCGGCAACGGTGGATGCCCCACCGCCGACATTGCAGGGCCGGGCGAGGGAACTGATTCGGGGGGTCTACAAGCTGGACGACCGACTGTTGCTGATTCTGGACGTCGGGAAGGCTGCGGCAGTCGGGTGCGCGGATGCGGTGGCGAGCTAGCAGGCGGAAACGCGCAGGAGGTTGGTGATGCGGGCATTGGTGATCGACGATTCGCGGGCGGTTCGGATGATCCTTCGCAACTACCTCGAAGGCATGAAATTCGACGTTGTGGAAGCAGAAAACGGTCAGGTGGCTCTGGAGCGCTTCGTGGAAGGCAAGGGCCGGTTCGACCTGGCGTTGGTGGACTGGAACATGCCGACAATGGGGGGGCTGGACTTCGTCAAAGCGGTTCGCGCGCTGGACTATGGCCAGCAAGTGCACCTGATGATGGTGACGACCGAGACGGAGATCGGGAAGGTCATGGCCGCGTTGGGGGCGGGGGCGAATGAGTATCTGATGAAGCCCTTCACGCGGGAAATGGTGGAAGAGAAGGTCCAACTGCTCAGTGGGCTGTCGGTCTAGGCGATGAAAAAGATCCTGATTGTCGATGATTCTTCTGTCATTCGGCACCTGCTGCGATCGATCGTCAACGACGAGGACGACATGATCGTCGCGGAAGTGGCCCACGACGGCGAGGAGGCGCTGGACAAGCTGCAGGCTTCCACCTTCGATCTCGTTGTGCTCGACATCGAAATGCCGCGACTCGACGGACTGGAGACACTGAAGAGGATTCGGCGCAAGGACCGTCGGTTGCCGGTGATCATGTTCAGTACACTGACGGCGCACGGTGCGGCGGCGACCCTCGATGCTCTTGCTCTCGGGGCGAGCGACTATGCCACGAAGCCGGAGGCCAGTTCGATTGGCGAGGCGGTGACGACGATCCGCTCGCAGCTCGTTCCGAAGATCCGCGCTCTGGTCGGGAGCAATCGACAGTTCTCGGATGCGCGAGCGGCGCGCCCGCGTCGGCAGCGCAGGCCGACGAGACGGCAGGGTCGCTTCGAAGTGGTTGTGATCGGTGTTTCGACCGGCGGTCCGAATGCTCTGGCCGAAGTCGTGCCGGCTTTGCCGGAGAGGATGCCGGTCCCGACATTGATCGTCCAGCACATGCCGCCGGTGTTCACCAAGCTGCTGGCCGAGCGCCTCGACCAGCGCAGCGCAGTGAAGGTCACGGAGGCGGAGTCAGGGGTCGTGCCGCAACCGGGAGAGGTGTGGATCGCTCCCGGCGGGCGTCATCTGGTGGTGAGCGGAACGAGGGGTTCGCTCGTGCTCGAGACTACGGAGGATCCGCCGGAGAACTCGTGCCGTCCAGCGGCGGATGTACTCTTCCGGTCGGCTGCCACAGTGTGCGGTTCCGGGGTGCTTGCCGTGGTGTTGACGGGAATGGGGCAGGACGGGATGGAAGGGGCTCGCGCCGTGCAACAGGCCGGGGGCAGCGTCATGGCCCAGGACGCGGAAAGTAGCATCGTCTGGGGCATGCCCGGGCATGTCGTGGAAGCTGGATTGGCGGATCAGGTATTGCCGTTGTCCGAGGTGGCAGAGACCATCGTGGAGCAATGTGGAGCGTCAGGCGGGGTGGCGCTGGCCGCCGGCCGAAGCTCCCGGGGGGGGAATGGATCGTGAGTCTGCAAGTGCAGGATTTCGATTTCGTACGGAAACTGGTCCGCGAGCGCTCGGGGATCGTGCTCGATGAGAGCAAGGGTTACCTGGTCGAGTCTCGGCTGGCGCCGGTTTGCCGAACGCTTGGCTACAAGAGTATCGGTGAGCTGGTGGCAGCAGTCCGCGGACGGGCGTTCTCGCGAGAGCACAAGGCGATCGTGGAGGCGATGACCACCAACGAGACGTCGTTCTTCCGGGATCTCCATCCCTTCGAGACTCTCCAGCGGCATATTCTTCCGGACCTGATCGAGCGTAGATCGTCTGTCAGGAAGCTCAACATCTGGTGCGCGGCCTGCTCGAGTGGACAGGAACCCTATAGCCTGGCGATGCTGATCCGGGAGCAGTTTCCACGGCTTGCATCATGGAAAGTCAATATTCTGGCGACGGACATCTCCACCGAGACGCTGGAGCGCGCCCGGGCGGGGCTATATAGCCAGGTTGAAATCAACCGTGGCCTGCCGGCACCGCTGCTGGTGAAGTATTTCGAGCAGGATGGCCTGGCCTGGCGACTCAAGCAGGACCTGCGGTCAATGGTCGAGTTTCGCGAACTGAACTTGACGGCGGCCTTGCCACCAATGCCGGCGATGGATCTCGTGCTGATTCGTAACGTGCTGATCTACTTCGATTTGGAGACGAAAAAAGGCGTGCTGGCCAAGATCGGTCGAGTGCTCGACAAAGACGGCTACCTGCTTCTCGGTGGGGCGGAGACGACGATCAACGTCGACGTTTCTTTCGCCCGGCGGGCATTCGGGAAGACGGTCTGCTATCGCAAGGAAGGTGCCCAGCAGCCGGAGGGGGCCAAGCCATGAAACAGTACCCGCATCCCCGGGCGTTTACGAGAGTTCCCGTTCACCTCGCGGTCGATGTCGTCTGGGAAGGGGGGCGGCGACACTTCGAATGCACGCGAGATCTGTGCATGAAGGGGGTCTACGTGATGGACCCCGAGACCTTGTCCGAGGGCACTCCATGCGAAGTGACGCTCTGGCTCGGCGAGGGCGAAGTGCGGCTGACGCTGGCGGGCAAGGTGGTCCGCTCGGAAGCACAGGGGATGGCCATCGAGTTCCTCGAGATGCCCGTCGAATCCTACGAGCATCTTCAGCGACTGGTGCTTTACAACAGCAACGATGTCGCTCAGGTCGAGCGAGAGTTGAAGGAGCACTGCGGTATTCGCGAGATCCCCGATCTCGACGAGACGCCGGTCGGGGACGCCTGAGTGCTGGCGGCCCGTTGTTCAGGGCTGCGGTTCGCACTGACGACCAGGCAGGTTCGAATCGA
>JALTMS010000141.1:0-290 GCA_027001345.1 Acidobacteriota bacterium
CTGGCTATCGGCCTGGCCGCATCGTGCCCTGCGACCTGTTTCCCCAGACTCGCCATCTGGAGACAGTGCTGGTCTTCGAGCGCTCCGGGTCCGGTTGATGCAGCCAGGTGCCTGGCAAGGGCGGGCGGTGCGGCGGCTGGTGCATCAGTCCGGGCGCAGAGACTCGATCAGGGTCGTGAGCGTGGGCACCATGGTGCCGGTGGCCCCCTCGGGACCCAGTGCGCTGGCACTCTCACTCCAGCTTGCCGGCGAGATGTCCAGGTGGGCCCAGGGATGGCCAGCGGCAAAGT
>JALTMS010000141.1:300-7228 GCA_027001345.1 Acidobacteriota bacterium
GGCCATCATCGGCACCCGAATCCGTCCGAGGGCGATCATCGCCGCCCCGGTCAGGGTTGCCGCATCGAGTACGTGGTGGGCGCCCTCCCGCACCGCCAGGGCGATGGCGTCGGCCAGCACCAGGCGACCTTCGGCATCGGTGTTGCCGATCTCGATCGTCGTGCCGTCGAGGGCGGTGATCACGTCCCCCGGTCGGATGGCGTTGCCGGCCACGGCGTTTTCGGCAACGGCGAGGTAGAAGCGCAGGTTGCGCCTGACCTTCAGCGTGCCCAGGGCGAGGGCCGTGCCGAGCACCGTGGCCGCGCCGCCCATGTCTTTCTTCATCAGCAGCATGCCGGCCGGCGGCTTGAGATCCAGTCCCCCCGTGTCGAAGACGATGCCCTTGCCGGCGAAGGCGAAAAAGCCCTTCTCCCGGGGGCGGCCCCGATGCTCGAGGACGATCATCCGCGGCTCACGGGTGCTCGCTCGGCCCACTGCGCTCAGCGCGCCCATGCCCATCTTCCGGCAGCGTGCGGCTCCCAGTACGCGGATTTTCATCCCCGTCAGCCGGGCCACTTCCCGGGCGGCGGCTTCCACTTCCGCCGGACCCATGTCTTCGGCGGGGGTGTTGACCAGATCCCGGGTCAGCAGCACCCCTTCGAGCACCGCCAGTCCGGCTCGTGCCCGGCGGCTCCAGGCCGCCGAGGGCGAGACCACGCCGATTCGTGGCAGGGCCGGCTCGCCCTTGCGGTAGCGGTCGAAGCGATAGAGCGCGCGGCCCAGCCCGAGGACGATGGGGCGGGCGCTTTCCGTTGGGGCGTCCGGAGGGATCAGGGCCGTGGCCTTGGTGACGCCCTCGGCCACCAGTTTGCGGCCGGCAGCCCCCCAGGCGCGAGTCAGGGTCTCGGCGCGGTCGTCGACCGGCGCCTTGACGATCACCAGCAGCTCGGCGGGGTGCAGGCCCAGACTGGGCACCAGGGCCACCGGCGAGCGTTCGAACTGCCGCCGGGCCTCCCGCGTGATGGGAGCCGGCAGCTCACTGCCCTCGATCAGCATCAGCGCGCCGGGTCGAGCGGGCCGGGCACGGCACAGGCGCAGGCGACCTCGGCCCATCACTCGAGTTCCCCGGCCACCAGCGACCAGGCGTCGTCCACTCCCGCGCCCTGGTGGACGATGGCGCGCACCGCGCGGATCATCGCCACTGGCGCCCGGGACTGGAAGATGTTGCGCCCCATGTCCACGCCGGCGGCTCCGGCGCTGATCGCCCGGTGGGCCAGTTCCAGGGCCTCGCGCTCGGGAATCTTCTTGCCTCCGGCGATCACCACCGGCACCGGCGTGGCCTCGATCAGCTTCTCGAAGCCCTCGCAGTAGTAGGTCTTGACGATGTGGGCGCCGAGTTCGGCGGCGATCCGGGTGCACAGGCCGAGGTAGCGCAGGTCGCGGACCATCTCGCGGCCCACGGCGGTGACCGCCATCACGGGCAGGCCGTAGTGCTGGCCGGCATCGATCAGGTCGGTGAGGTTCTCCAGGGTCTGCCGCTCGTGCTCGGTGCCGACGAAGATCGAGCAGGTGATGCCCGAGGCGTTGAGCCGCAGGGCGTCGTCGATGGAGACCGCCAGGCTCTCGTTGGACAGGGCGCTGGCACCGTTGTCATTGGAGACGATCGAGGTGCCGCCGGACATGCGCAGCATCACCGGCACGCGTCGCGCCGGATCGACCCAGCGACGCAGGGCGCCGCGGGTGAGCATCAGTGCGTCGGCGTGGTCCAGGAGGGGCTCGATGGTCGCGCCGAGTCTCTCGAGCCCCGACGTGGGGCCGAGAAAGTAGCCGTGATCCACGGCCAGCATCACGATCTTGCCCGTCTGGGGGTCGATCATGCGGTTGAGTCGATTGGCCATACCCCAGTCCATGGTCGGTCTCCCTTCGCGCTCATCGCGCCTCTCGTTGCCCTGGAAAGTCGTCGCGGGATTGTACTGTGGAACCGGGCGCCGCGGCCCCTCGCTCAGCGGGGAAAGGCGCCGGGCAGACCGCCATCGACAGGGAGCACCGCGCCGGTGGTGGGGGTTTGCCGGAGAGCGAAGAAGAGCACGGCTCGGGCGACGTCCTCGACCCGCACAGGGGTACCGAGCAGGTTGCGCCGGCGGTAGTGCTCGGGCAGCTCGGCGGGATCGAGACCCTTGGAACGCGCGCGGCCGGGACCCACCTCCTGCCACAGCTTGGAGGGGATCTCGGCATCGCCGAACACCGCGTCCGGGCTGACCAGGTTGACGCGGATGTCGTCGCCGGCCAGCTCGATGGCGGCGACCCGGGCGAGCTGATGGGCGGCGGCCTTCGACGCGGAGTAGGCCGAGAAACTCGCCCCGGGATCGGGGACGTTCTTCGTCGAGACGAGCACCACGTCACCGCCCCGGCCCTGGGCCCGCACCTGGCGGACGAAGGTGCCGAGGACGTGGAACGCCCCGAGGGCATTGACCCGGAACACCGTCTCGAGCCGGGCCGGGTCGAGGTCGTCGATGGGGGCCACTTCAGCCATCCCGTGGGAGAGCACCAGCAGGTCGATCCCGCCGCACAGTGGCGCGGTGCGGTCGATGGCGGCCTCGACGGCTGCCGGGTCGGTCACGTCGAAAGGCAGGGCCAGCGCCTGCTCGTCGCCTGCCTCGCGCTGCACGCGCTCGACGGCGCGGGCCAGGCGGCGCTGGTCCTCGGTGCCGGGGCGGTCGGCGAGGAAAACCACAGCACCCTGCCGGGCCAGACTGGCCGCGATGCCCGCCCCGATCGCGCCGGCGGCGCCGGTGATCAGGGCCACTCGACCTTCGAGGGGGCGGCGGCGGGCCCGCTTGGCCTGCTCGAGGGGCCAGAACTCCAGGGCATGGACCTCGGCCTCGGGGGTCGGGTCGAAGCGGCCGAGGGCCTCGGCTTCGAAGCGGGCGAAGACGGTGCGCTCGGCAAGGCTCGCTGCGGCGCGGGCCTCCCGGCGGCTCCCGCCGCAGCCGAAGACGCCCACCTCGGGAACGAGGATCACCCGGGGACGCGGATCGTAGCCCGGCTGGTCGATCCGGCCGCCGTGACGCTCGACGTAGGCGTCGTAGTCCCGGCGGAAGGCGTCGAGAGCCGGGCTCAGGTCGTCGTGGGGCCCTTCGAGCACCAGCGGCAGGACTCCGGTGTGCAGCACGTGGTCGGGGGTCAGCAGGCCTCGTCGGCAGAGTTCGGCGCAGGTGGGGCGGCGGAGCAGATCGAGCAGCGCCGCCGAGGCGCGGTGCTCGACGACCGGCCGATTCGGCAGGCCCCGCTCCCGGTCCGGGAGGCTCAGTCGGCCGCGGAGCCGGCGGGCGAGTTCCACCGCGGCCTGCTGGGCCCCGGCGGGAGTGGGGGCCTCGGGCTCGATTCGGGGCAGCGGCTCGTCCCTCAGGCCCTCGTCGGCCACGCGCCGGCAGGCCAGTACGGCCTCGGCCAGGCGTCGGTAGGCTTCCTCGGCGCTCGCGCCCCAGACGAACAGGCCGTGGTGCCGTACCGCCAGGCCCTGGATCGCCGGTCGGGCCTCGAGGGTGCGGGCCACCTGGTGGGCCAGGGCCGGCCCGGGCATGGCGTATTCGATCACCGCGAAGGACTCGCCGAGGGCCGTCTCCACCAGCGCCGCGCCGTCGGCCTGATCGGCCAGCACCAGTACGGCTTCCGCGTGGGCGTGGAGCACCACCCGGGCGGGGACTGCCGCGTGAAGCAGAGTTTCGACGGAGGGGAAGCCGGCATCGGGATCGATGCGCGCGGCCCGCAAGGCCCTGTCCAGATCCGGGGTCGTCGTTGCCGTCTCGCCCACCAGGCGCCGCAGGCGTTGCAGGTCGAGGGGGACGAAGCCATCGGGGGTGATGGTCGCCAGATCGTGGCCCGAGGCCTTGATCAGCAGCACCTCGGTAGGGCTGCCGAAGAGGTCGTCGCAGTGGATCTTGATCGAGGTGTTGCCCCCGCCGTGGGAGGCCAGCGCCGGATCGGAGCCCAGCAGGCGGGAGGCATGGACCAGGAGGGCCAGGTCCTTGCCGTAGCGGGATGCCCAGCGTTCGGCGGCCTCCGCCGCTTGCTCATCGTGCCAGGCTGCCACCATGGTCGCGGGTCATCCGGGGTGGAAGGTCAGTTTCCGTCGCCCGAACCCATGATCTCCTTGACTTTGGCCGCATCGGGGGAGAAGGCCGCCGAGAAGAGGGTCTCGTTGCTCTCTTCTTCTTCGGGCAGGTCGGACAGCAGGATCAGGTGTTCCTCGTGATCGAGTTCGATCTTGTCCGCGAGGATCTCCTTGAAGACCACCCTCAGGGGTGGAGTGCCGGGCTCGTAGTCCACCAGAGGTGGGGAGCCGGCGACGATGCTTTCCCAGCGGCGGGCGACCACCGTGGTCAGCAGAAAACGGTTGGGGATCTTCTTCAGGGCTTCTTCGATGGGCTTGCTCACGGCAAATCTCCCGGGGGATGGTCCAGCGCGGATACTAGCAGGGTGGGGTAGGCGGGGCCAATCACCCCCCCGAGCGCATCATGTCGATGAATTCCTGGTTGCTGCCCGTGGCGCGCAACTTGTCGAGCAGCAATTCCATCGCTTCCATGCCGTTCATCTGGCTGAGCACCTTGCGCAGGATCCACACTGCGTTGAGGGTATCCGGGGCCAGCAGAAGTTCTTCCTTGCGGGTGCCCGAGCGGGTGGGGTCGATGGCGGGGAAGACACGGCGATCGGCCAGGCGCCGGTCGAGGTGAAGTTCCATGTTGCCGGTGCCCTTGAACTCTTCGAAGATCACCTCGTCCATCCGCGAACCGGTCTCCACCAGGGCGGTGCCGATGATCGTCAGCGAGCCACCGTTTTCCAGGTTGCGGGCGGCGCCGAAAAAGCGCTTGGGGCGCTGCAGCGCGTTGGCGTCGAGACCGCCGGAAAGCACCTTGCCCGATGACGGCTGTACCGTGTTGTAGGCACGGGCCATGCGGGTGATCGAATCGAGCAGGATCACCACGTCCCGGCCGGCTTCCACCAGCCGCTTGGCCCGGTCGAGGACCATATCGGCGACCTGCACGTGCCGGGTGGCGGGCTCGTCGAAGGTCGAGGAAATCACCTCGGCGGCCACCTCTCGCTTCATGTCGGTGACCTCTTCCGGTCGTTCGTCGATCAGCAGCACGATGAGGTAGATCTCGGAGTGGTTGGCGAGAATCGAGTTGGCCAGGCTCTGCAGCAGCATCGTCTTGCCGGTGCGGGGAGCGGCGACGATCAGTCCGCGCTGCCCCTTGCCGATCGGCGTGAGCATGTCCATCACCCGCCCGGTGAGGTTTTCCGCGTCGGTCTCCAGGCGGATCTGCTCCATCGGATACAGCGGCGTGAGGTTTTCGAAGAGGATCCGTTCGCGGGACTTTTCGGGATCGCGGCCACCGACCGACTCGAGCTTGATCAAGGCGAAGTATTTTTCGTCCTGTTTGGGGGGACGCACCTGCCCGGTGATCGTGTCGCCGGTCATCAGGGAAAAGCGTCCGATCTGGCTCGGTGAGACGTAGACGTCGTCGGGGCTGGGGAGGTAGTTGTATTCCGGCGAGCGGAGGAAGCCGTAGCCCTCGGGGAGCACCTCGAGTACACCCTCGGTGTGGATCACTCCCTTGCGCTCGGTCTGGGATCGGAGAATGCGACAGATCAGCTCCTGCTTGCGCAGCCCGGCGATGCCCTCGAGTTCGAGTTTCTCGGCGAGCGCAGCGACCTCGTCGACGCGCATACGGGCGAGCTGGTTCATCGAAAAGGTGTTTTCGCGCTCTTTCGCGGACGAACCGCCTCGAGCTTTCTCACCCATCGGATCCTCGATCAGGATTCTGCCGCAGGAAATCCCCCGACAGGAATCTCGCCAGGGGCCTGAACTTGGGTAAAGGGGATGATTCAGGGAAGGAAGCGAATCCTAAGCCCTGCGAGCGGCCCTTGTCAACTCCGGTCCACCGGCCGGAGTCGTCAGAAGGTCGTTGCCGTGCTGAACGAGAAACGGGGCGAGGTCCCCGTCGGCTCGCCATTGGGGTCGAGGGGCAGGGCCAGGTCGAAGTGCAGGGTCGTGGCCTGGGACGAAGGGATGGCCTGCAAGCGCAGGCCGAAACCCACGTCGGGGTGGACGCGGCCGAGGGTCAGGCTCTGGTCTTCGTCCCAGGCGGCGCCGAACTCGACAAAGCCGACGAATCCGACGCGGAAGGTGCCCAGCAGCTCCCAGGGGGTGAAGAAACGGTGTTCGAGATCGATCAGGAGCCTTCGGTTGCCATCGAAGGCCCGGCTGCGATAGCCCCGCAGGCCCGTCTCGCCGCCGAGCAGGAAGCGGGAGGGGCCATCGAGGTTCTCACCGAGGTCCAGGGCGGTGTGGATCAGGATCGTCTGATGTGGCGTCAGCCGGCGATAGAGCCGAACCCTGGCCGAGGTAACCACGTTGACCCAGCCACCCCGCAGCCGCGTGGCTTCGTGCTCGCCCCCGATCTGGAGGAAGGCGCGGTCGGACAGGGCGAAGCCCCGCCGCCACCAGGCCCGCCAGCGGCCGCCCTGGTCGACCGAGCCCGGTGCCGTCAGGGCGACGGCCAGGCCCGTGTCCAGGCTGAGGTTCAGGTCCTCGACGCGCCGCGCGGTTTCCAGGTGCCAGGTGCGGCGGTAGTCGATGCGCTGCCAGCGCAAGGAACCGCCGACCATCAGCATGTCCCGGTCGTAGGGGCGCCACTCGGGGTGGAGCGCCGGACGGACGGTGGCGCGAGACCAGAGCTGCCGGTCGTAGATCGCCTCGATGCCCCAGCGAAACAGGCGCTCGCCGGGCTCGAGACCGCGGGGCGAGCGGGAGTAGCCGATGACTCCCGAGCGGGCGTCCACCTGCCAGCGATCGACTTCCTCGCCGCCGTCATAGACCTTGTCCTCGCGGACTTCGTCACCCCCTTCGAGTCGAAAGGCCCAGCGCTCGTCGAGCTTCCAGAACGGC
>JALTMS010000142.1 GCA_027001345.1 Acidobacteriota bacterium
TGCCAGGTTCCCGATACCGTCCGCGGTGCCGCCGGACAGAGCTTCAAGTAGTTGACAGGAGGAGGAGTAATGCGATCAGCAGCGTACATTCAGGCAGCTCTTCTCACGCCGGTTGTCACTACCATCCGGTAACGCGTTACCGAACGGTAGCGCCCCCAGCCAGAAGCCGCCTGGAGGACTGTACGTGGAGCGCGGCGCTGTAACGCTCCGTGCTCCGGAGCGACCTTCTCTGGGAGCGGGCGCGAGGGCGCCTGCCCCTCGGCTGAAGGGAATCGCCCACGCCCGAGCCGAGAACAAGCCCAGTCCGGTGATGCACGAAGGGGCCGGCCGCAGTAAATAATCCTAGTGGGCAGGTAAGCCTCTCTCGAAGGAGGACCACCGATGCGCTGCATTGTCTCGATTGCGATCTGCCTGGCCGCCGCCACCAGCGCACCTCTGCTCGCCCAGCAGAGCAGCAGCTATCGCCTCGATGAGCACACCTTCAACCAGGGGGGACGCCCGGCCGATGGGGTGACGGCGACCTCCGCCAGCTTTCGCATCTCCCTCGACAGCATCGGCGAGGCCGCAGCCGACACGGGACTCGCCTCGCCTTCCTACCGGATGGACGGCGCGTTCACCAGCGCCTATCCGCCACCGGGGGAAGTGTCCGGGTTGCGTTTCGCCGACCCGACCACGCTGACCTGGAACCCCGAGCGCTCCGTGGGCTCCTACCAGGTCTACCGCGACGCACTCGGCTCACTCTCATCGAACCAGTACGGCATGTGCTGGCAACAGAACGTGACGGGCGAATCGGTGAACGACACGGATCCGATCAACCCGGGTAGCGGATTCTTCTATCTGGTGACGGCAAGCAATCGCCTCGACGAACGAGGAACCAAGGGTAGCGACAGCACGGGCAGCGAGCGTGCGGGCAGTGCGTGTCCCTGAGCGGACCGTGAAAAGGAGCAGGATCGATGAACCGTCCAAAGAACGTGTTGCTTCTCATTGTCGGCCTCGTGTCGAGCGGTCTGCTCAGCTTTGGCGCCACGCCTCCGGACGCCGTCAACTACCAGGGCGTGCTGCGGGACGCCAGCGACAAGCCCCTCGACGGCGACCACGACATGGTCTTTCGCCTCTGGAGCGCCGGGAACGACGGTGACGAGATCCTCGTCGATCAACACCTGGCCGCCAACAACCAGGCCGTGACGGCCAGCAGCGGGCTGTTCTCCGTCCAGCTCGGCACGGGCCAGGTGCTCGATGGCTCGGGGCCGGGCACCTACACCTCTCTGGCGCAGGTCTTCGCCGACTACGGCGACGTGTGGCTCGAGGTGCAGGTGGGCTCGGAGACTCTCTCGCCCCGGGTGCGCGTCGTCTCTGCCGGCTACGCCCTCAATGCCGGCCGACTCGAAGGCCGGCCGGCCGGGGCGTTTGTCGATACCTCGGCCGCTGCGCAGACCAAGTCGGGTCGCCTGGTGATCGACACCGCCGGCCAGGGGACGTACGGCCTCGAGGGCTACGGCGACGTGGCCGGCGGCTATTTCAGGGATGCAGACAACTCGGGCTACGCCGAGGTCGGCGTGGGCAACCGCGGCATTCAGGCCTTCGGAGATGCCATGGGCGGCTACTTCAAGGACGCCGACCAGAGCGCGTACGCCAACGTCGCGTTCGCCAATCGTGGGATCGAGGCGTTCGGTACGACGATGGGCGGCTATTTCGCCGACAGCGACGGCAGCGGCTATGTACAGGCCGGGATCAACCATGACGGAATCCGCGCCTACGGAAACACGACGGGAGGTTACTTCGAAGACACGAACGGCTCCGGCATTGCTCGCGTCGCCTTCGGCGATCGGGGCATTCAAGCTTCTGGAACGCAAATGGGAGCGGACTTCCAGGACAGCGACAGCTCCGGCTATGCCTGGGTCGCCTACGGCGATCGCGGAATCCAGGCCGGTGGGACCGAAGCCGGCGGCTACTTCGAAGACACCAACCAGTCGGGCTATGCCTACGTCGGCTACGGGGAGAACGGCATCTCCGCTTATGGCAATACGGCCGGTGGGTTCTTCCAGGACCTCAATGGATCCGGCTGGGCCTACGTCGGTAGCGGCGACTATGGCGTGCGAGGCGTCGGCAATACGGGAGCTTACTTCAGGACCCCGAACTACTCCGCCGAAGCCTGGCTGGGCTACGATTCGGCAGAGGTGGCACCGACCACCGGGGTGTACGGGAAGGGCGACTTCCAGGGTGGCTACTTCGAGGGATTCGACAATACCGAGAGAGATTACTCCTGGGCCGGCGTGGGCCGAGGCTCTACGGGTGTGATCGCCGACGGAACCCAGAAGGGTGCTGAGTTCTACTCGCGGACAGGCGGCATCTGGACCTTGATCTCCACCAAGAACGGCAACACGATCCAGGGCAACGGCCAGAAGAACTTCGTCCAGAATCACCCCTACGACCCTTCGCTCGAGATCGTCTACACCGCGCTCGAGGGGAACGAGACCGGAACCTACACACGAGGCCGCGGCCGCCTGCGTGATGGCCGGGCAGTGATCGCGCTCGACGAGTCCTTCGCCTGGGTAACCAACCCCGACATCGGTTTGACGGCCCACCTGACGGCACGCTCGCCGGGGGCGGATCTCTACGTCGAGTCGTTGACGAGCGAAGAACTGATCGTACGTGCCAACGAAGGATCGACTCCGGACGCAGCATTCGACTACATCGTCTACGGGCTGCGGATCGGCTTCGAAGAGATTCCCGTGGTGCGCCCGAAGGAGGACGGCCGAAACTCGCCGATCCCATCGATGGCCACCCAGCGCAAGCTGCTGGCTGAGCGGCCGGAGCTGCGAGCGACCACCCCCCTCGAGCGCTTCCGCACGATGACGGAGGCCGCCGAAGGCATCGACGCCGCGGCGATCGATCTCTCCCGGGCCCGTGCGCTGGTGGCGGCGATCCACGAGTTCGACCCGGCGGTCGATTCCGTCGGCAGCCCCCCACGCGGACCGATCCGCGGCGAGAGGCGGTCCGTCGCCGACGACCGCTCAACTACGTCGCCGACGACCGCTCGGGTCGGCCACGCATCCCGATCCACCACGCCGGAGCCGTCGGCCACCATCGCGCAGGCCGAGCCGACCCCGGAGTCGGAGCCGCTCCCACCGGGTGCGACGGCAATGATCGTCTCGGGACCGGTGGCGGCCGGTGACCTGCTGGTTCTCGACCCCGAGCACCCCGGTCTGCTCCGCGTCGCCGGCACCGCCATCGACCCGGGCGTGGTCGGCGTCGCAGCCGCCGCCTCCCGCCAGAACGAGGACGGGGCTCTCCAGGCGCCGGTGCTGGCTGCCGGCATCGTCGAGTTGAAGGTCGATGCGGGCTACGGCGCCATCCGCCCCGGCGATCTTCTGGTTTCGTCGGCGACGCCGGCTCACGCGATGCAGGCGCTCGAAGCGCTGCCCGGCACGGTGATCGGCAAGGCCCTCGAGGCGCTGGAGACAGGAACGGGAACGATCCGCGTACTGCTGCTGGCGCGCTAGCCAGGCCTGTGCGTGATCGGGTCAGCCCAGCGCGGCTTCCAGCTCGGCGATCAGGTCCTCGGCGTCCTCGATGCCCACCGACAGTCGCACCAGGTCTTCGGTGATGCCGATGCGGTTCTTTTCGTCGGGAGGAATCGTGCCGTGGGTCATGGTGTAGGGGTGACAGGAGAGAGACTCCACGCCCCCGAGGGACTCGGCCAGTGTAAACAGATCGGTGCGCTCGAAGAAGCGATCGACCGCCGGACGACCGCCCTCGATGACAAAGGAGACCATGCCGGAAAAGCCGCGCATCTGCTGCCGGGCAATCGCGTGCCCGGGGTGGTCGGGCAGACCGGGGAAGTAGACCTTCTTCACCGCCGAGTGGGCGGCGAGGAAGGCGGCCACTCGACCGGCATTCTGCTCGTGACGCTGCATGCGCACGGGAAGCGTCTTGATGCCACGCTGCACGAGGTAGCAGTCGAAGGGAGAGGGCACGCCTCCGGCCGCGTTCTGGTAGAAGGCGATCTTCTCGTGAATCTCCGGGTCCGAGGTCACCACCGCGCCGCCCACCACGTCACTGTGGCCGCCGAGGTACTTGGTCACTGAGTGCACAACGATTTGCGCCCCGAGTTCGAGGGGCTGCTGGAAGTAGGGTGTGGCGAAGGTGTTGTCCACCACCAGCAACACCTGCTCCGGCTTGCCTTCGGCCAGCTTGCGAATGTCGTGGATGTTCAGCAACGGGTTGGTGGGAGACTCGATCCAGATCATCCGGGTCTCGGCCCGAACCTGACTGAGGATCTCTGCCGCGTCGGCAGTGTCGAGAAACTCGAAATCGATGCCGTACTTCGCGTAGACGTCGCGAAACAGGCGGAAGGTGCCGCCATAGACGTCGATGGTGGTCAGCAGGTGGTCACCGGGACGCAGCAGATCGGCCACTGCCGCGGCTGCCGCCGAACCCGATGCGAAGCAGCTCCCGAAAGCCCCCCCCTCGAGACCGGCGATGGTGGCTTCCAGCGAGCGCCGCGACGGGTTGCCTGTGCGGGAATACTCGTAGCCTTCGCGGAAGTTGCCGATGCCATCCTGCTTGAAGGTGGTGCTCAGCCAGACGGGAACATTGACCGCACCGGTGCGGGGGTCGGGGTGCTGTCCTTCGTGAACGGCGCGGGTTGCGAAACGTGGCGGCCTCATTCCTCGTCCTCCAGACCCTGCTCGCGGATCCAGGCGTCATTGAAGACCTTGCCCAGGTAGTTGCGGCCCGTGTCGGCAAACATCACCACGATCCGCTGCCCCTCTTCCATCTCCCGGGCGATTTCCAGAGCCGCGCCGAGGGCGGTGCCCGCCGAGCCGCCCACCAGCAGGCCCTCCTCCCGAGCCAGTCGCCGCGCGAGGCGGAAGGCTCGGGCATCGGGCACGTAGACGAAGTCGTCCACCAGGTCGGCATCGTAGATTCCGGGGTGGTGGTCATTGCCGATCCCCTCCACCAGGTAGCTGCCTTCCTCGCCGCCACCGAAGATCGAGCCGGGGGGGTCGGCCACCACCACGCGGATGCCCGGGTTGCGCTCCTTGAGGTAGCGGGCAACGCCCATCACCGTGCCCGTGGTGCCCATGCCGCCGACGAAGGCGTCGATCTTGCCCTCGGTGTCCTTCCAGATTTCCGGCGCGGTGCTCCGATAGTGAGCCTGGCGGTTGACCGGGTTCTCGAACTGATCCGCCAGCCAGCCACCGGGGGTTTCCCGAGCGATGCGCGCGGCGACCTGAGAGTAGTGCTCAGGAGAGTCATGGGAGACGTTCGACGGCGTGCGAACGATCTCGGCCCCGTAGGCCTGAAGCAAGCGCACCTTGTCGTCGCTCATCTTGTCCGGCAGCACGAAGATACAGCGGTAGCCCTTGATCGCCGAGACGAGAGCCAGGCCGACTCCCGTGTTGCCGGCGGTGGCCTCGACCACGGTACCGCCGGGCTGGAGGTCGCCGGACTCCTCCGCCGCTTCGATCATCGCGATACCGATGCGATCCTTGATGCTGCCGCCGGGATTGAAACTCTCGACCTTGGCCAGGATTTCAGGCTTGACCCCCTCGGTCACCCGGTTGAGCCGAACCAGCGGGGTCCCTCCCACCAGCGAGAGCACATGGTCGTGAATCGGTGCCATTTCCAGCCTCCCCTTCGGGCAGCAAGATCCCGAAAAGACCGCCAGAACTTAGCACAGTCCCCAGGGGAAGCGCCGGTCAGCGGCACTCGAGCTGCAGGCCCATGGTCGCCCAGGCGCGCGCCTCCTGCTCGAGGTCGGCCTGCACCAGGGGATGCTCTTCGAGCCAGCCTTCGGGGAAGGTCAGGCGCACTCCCTTCTTCCTGGCCTTGAGTCGGATGGTGGGCAGGGGGCGAGAGGTGCGGGAGCGGTTGAGCAGCACCGCCAGCCGCAGCAACAGGCAGAGTCTGAAGGCTCGCCGGGCCCGGGCAGGCTGGAGCGATTCGAAGATCGCCGGCGTCAGTTTGCGCCGGTGGCCTCGAATCAGGGCCGAGAGAGTCTGCTGCCCGCCGAGGGAGAAGCCCGCCATGTCCGAGTTGGCCACCAGGTAGGCACCATGCTTGTGAAATCCGCTGTGGGAGACGGCCAGGCCGATCTCGTGCAGGCACGCTGCCCAGCGCAGATTGCGCCGAGCGTAAGCTGCGTCGAGCTGCCAGACCTCGAGCACCTGGCCGAGCAGGCCCTGGGCGGTGCGATCGACGCGCTCGGCCTGCTCCCGATCGACGCGGTAGCGCTCCATGAAGCGTTCGATGGTGCGTTCTCGCACGTCCTCGTCGCCCAGCCGCCCCACCAGGTCGTAGAGCAGCCCCTCCCGCAGAGCGCCGTGGGAGGTGAGCATCTCCTCGAGCCCCAGGCTCTCGAAGATCGCCAGCAGAATGGCCACCCCTCCAGGCAGCACTACCGCTCGATCGGCACGCAGGCCGGGCAGCCGTAGCTGCTCGACCTGCCCGGCGGCCAGCAGGGCATCACGCAGCCTGAACAGGCCCTCGCGGTTGATGCCCCGATCGGTCCATCCCGCCCGGCGCAGCACCTCCTCGATGGCGAGGATCGTCCCCGACGCGCCGACCGCCCGACTCCAGGGCCGCGCCAGGTAGTCGCGCTCGATGTTCTGCATCTCCAGGCGCGCGGCAATCACCGCTTTCTTCATTCTCTGAGGACGGATCTTCCCGCCGGCGAAATAGGTTTCGGTGAACGAGACGCAGCCCATGTAGAGACTCGCGGTACGCTCCACCTCGTAGCCGGTGCCCAGAATGCACTCGGTGCTGCCGCCCCCGATGTCGACGATCAGGCGGCGATGGGAGTCGTCGAAGAACGAGCGCGCCACGCCGAGATAGATCAGCCGGGCCTCCTCACTGCCGGGGATGATCTTGATCGGATGGCCGAGAGCCAGGCGGGCGCGAGCGAGAAAACTTGCAGAGTTGCGGGCCTTGCGGAGAGCATTGGTCCCCACCGCGCGCACGGCCGAGGCCGGATGATCCTGCAAGCGCTGGCCGAAGCGTTCGAGACAGGCCAGCGCACGGCTCTCGGCCTCCGGGCGCAGCCGGTTCTTCTCGTCGAGCCCCGCGCCGAGCTGGACCCACTCGCGCAGGCGATCGACGGGTGTGATCTCACCGTCCACGACTCGCGCGATGAGCATGTGGAAGCTGTTGGAGCCGAGGTCGATGGCGGCGTAGGTACCCGGGAGGGCCTTGTTTTCCACGGAGCGTTCCTCTCCGG
>JALTMS010000143.1 GCA_027001345.1 Acidobacteriota bacterium
ATCGGCCGGCACCACTGCCTGGGCGGCCTGGGCCACCTGCTTTTCATAGGCCCGACCCCGGGCGTCGTAGACCGTCCGGGTCCAGCCCAGGAGCTGGTCGATGCCGCCGCCGTCGCTCTCCGAGCCGTAGACCTTGGTCTCCACCACCCGGTCTTCACTGTCGTAGAACAGCTCCGCCTGACTCAGCCAGGTGGTGCAGGTGGGGGCCTGCTCGCCCTGGGGCGCAGTCGCGTCGAGACAGACCATCTTCCGGATCGGACGCTCCAGGCCGTCGTACTCCACCTTTTCCGTGCGCCCCACCGTGCCGTCGCTGCCCTGCACCTGGGTCCACTGCGGTTGCCCTGCTCCGATCTCGCCATCAGGCACATACCACGTGCGCACGCTCTGGCTGCCGCCGGAGGCGGGTAGCGAGTCGCCATCGACCGCTGCCGAGAAGTAGGCCGTCGCCTGGGTAACGCGGCTGAGGGTGTCGTACTCCTTGGTCTCCACCCGCCACTGCCCGTCGGCCAGGCGCACCGAGACACGGGTGACGTTGCCGAACGGGTCGTAGCCATAGCGGGTCTCGGTGGACGAGCCGTCGCCGGTCCAGTCAGCACCGTCGCCCACGGCGGTGGCCCAGGCCTGCTCGCTGAGCACCAGCCCTTCGGGGCTGTAGCTGTACTCCACCAGGGACCAGGTGCGGGTCGACCCATCGTCGTCGCGCAGAATGCGCTTTTCCGTGGTACGGCCGGCGGCGTCGTAGTGGTACTCCACCAGGCCAGCGACCGTCGCACCCGACTGGTCGGTGGTCTTCTCGGAGAGCAGTCGGCCACGGAAGTCGAAGCTGCGTTGCTGAACCACCTCCGCCTCCGGGCTGGCGGTCAACAGCGTACGGGTCTCGATCACGTTGCCCCAATCGTCGTACTTCATCCGCACCCGACCGAGGAGATTGCCGGCAGCGTCCTCGACGCGGCGCTGGGCCAGGTTGCCCCCTCCCGTGGCGCTGCCGGCAGCCGGGCCCGCCACGCCGGGCTCGAGATAGGTCAGGATCTCTCTCCGAACGAGGGTCTCTTCCGCGGCGTCGATGGTGCCATCGCCGTCGGCATCTTCCACCGCGTAGATCCGCGATTCGGTCAGCGCACCCTGGCTGTCGTAGGTGTAGCGCGTCAGAGCACGCTGGCGAAGGTCGCTCACCAGCTCGCCGTCCGAGCCCACCGCAGTCATTGCTGCCCGTCCGCGCTCCTCGATGGGAGAAAGCCAGGGCCAGGTCGCCTGGTCGCTACCGCTGCCCTGGAAGGACAGGGGGGGATCCTGGAGACGAGGCTCGATCACCCAACGGTCGAGATACGCTTCCAGGTCATCGTCGATGGTCTGTCGATCCGGATCGCTCGACGGCGCCGCCGTCATCCACCCGAAGACCGTCTCCGTCGCCTCGGGTTTGAGCATCCCTTCGAAAAAGAATTCGCAGGTCGGCTCGGCGGTACCATCACCGGCAAGATCCTCCGGGGTCCCCTCCGCGGTCAAGGAGTACCGCACCTGGCCGGAAATCGGATCCACATCGTAGCAGGTGACCTGCCTCTTCTCGCCGTGGTCCGAAGCCGATCCGGGATCGACCCAGAAGATCAGCGGATGCTCGCGCGCCATGTTCCACCTGCGGCCGTACTTCCAGTGCTGCGTCTTGCCCGACGGCCAGGTCGCCGAGGCCATGCGGCCTTTGTCATCGTAGGTGTAGGTCATCGTGGTTCCGTCGGCACGCTGGACCTCGACAAGATGTCCCTGATCGTCGAAGTTGTGGATGCTCACCCGACCTTCCGACGTGATCGTAGCCTTCCCGATGTAGGGCGCCGGGCCGCCGGAAGATTCCTCGGCTTCGGCGAAATCGAAACTCACCGAGCGAGACGGCGTTCGAATGCGCGAGACTGTGTCACGAAGCACCGGCGGAAAATAAGCGCCGGTATCGCCCCTGTACTCGATCGCTAGTATTTCTTGAGCAGCGCCGTTGAAGACGCGCTCCAGATTGTCGGACATGTAGCCACCCCGCGGTGTTCTTCCCGCATCCAGATCGGCGTGCCACCGATACTCGTACGTGGCCACGGTCTCCTCTTCGTCCGCAGCATTCGTCACGCGGACCCCTGTCAGAAAGTCGTCAGTTCGCGACTGTTCGAAGTCGTACTTCACGTGGCGCACGACCTCTGTATCGGCGGTGCCATCCTGATCCTCATCGATCGGCTGAATGACACGAACCTCGGTCACGATGAACCCGCTACACTTGCGCTCGGTGACAAACTCGAAGCGTCCGAGTTCCCGGGGAATACACTGGCTTGCCCTGACGTTGGTTCGAGCACTGTTGTCGCAGCTCCAGAGCGTGGCCTTCAACGGCGCCCAGTCCGTCGCGCAGCCGTCCTTGCCCTCATCAACGGAGTCCCACTCGAACTCGATCGCCGAACCTCCCGGTCGTGTCACCCGGACGGGGTAACCGTAGGGCCCGTCAGGGGAATTCGTCATGTGCTTGAAGGTTCGGACTTCACCTCCGGGAAGACGCAACTCGTAGTATTCCTTGCTGACGGAAGCGTCGCCCACTCGATACTTCAGCAGCTTGCCGAGCGGGCCATCGACCGCCTGATCCAGGTTCACAGGCCAGTCGTAGGATGCTTCGGAACCGTCGGAGCGATGCCACACGACGGGGCGACCGTCGCAGACGCTGCGGATCAGCCGCTCGTCGAGAATGCCGAGTGACCAGTTTCGGCCCAGTCTCTGTGACGTCCAATTCTGATTCCGATACGAGCGCGATAGCGCCAGATCCAAACCGCGCCCGGGAATCGATAGATCGACAACCTCGAGGGAGAACTCGCCATTGGAGAGAGTGACTCCCAGAGGATGGCGATCGGCGTTGCGAATCGGGGGTGTGGCGTGGGCTCCCGGTCCACTGCACATTCCGACACCACCACCTCCCTCCAAGGGACACTCCCTCATGCCAGCACACTGAGTCGAACAGTCCTCCACGGAGCTGCTCCGGCAGCGCCAGATCTTTCGCGGGGGCGGAAACCAGAAACGTCCGCATTGTTGGGGACGATCCTCGGCATAGTCCTCCAGTCCACAGAGGATGTCCACACCGCCCTGCACGCGAGCCAGGGCACTGGGCCAGCCGGGCCGGGGCACCGAGGCCGAAAAAGGTGGCAGGCCGAGTTCGTCGTCCAGAAAACCCGGATCAGGATCATGTACCGACACACGAGTCCCGGCTGTGGTGCGAATCTCGTCGGTCCTCGGGGCTGGGTCGAAGGAGTCCGCCGTCGGAAGGCTCAGTCCGGAGCCCAACATCTGACCGCCGAAGATCTCCATCACGCGGCTGCCATCGGCGCCCAGAAGGCCATCGAGCAGGCGCGCTTCGTCTCGAAGTCGATCCGCCCGACCCACCTGTACCCGGCGCCACTGTCCGCGATCGGCCCGATCGACCAGGAACAGTGGCGGCAGCTTCCAGCTCGAGGCCACCCCCGAATCTCCCGGATGCTCGCTCCACGGACCCATCATGTCCAGGAAGAGCCGCGCATCATCCTCGCTCGCACCGCTCGCGTCCCAGCGCTGCTCCGCCACTGTGCGAGGCAAGCCCCCCGGCATCCACCGGAATCGACGGCGCAGCACGGTCCCGGCGTCGGTCTCCGTTTCCACACGTGTGATCCTGCCGTCCACGTCGAAAGCCAAAGTCGCTGTCTGCCCGTCAGAACTGGTCTCTACCCTGCGGACCACGAAGCCCAGATCCGCCTCCGCAGGCGCGAAGTCCCAGTCAAAGGATGTCGAACCGTTCTCTTCGAGCATCGACAGGGGGCGGCCTGATCGGTCGCGAACGAGATCGACGTAGTGCCAGACCCCCACTTCGTCGAGGCGCGCGGCGCGCACCATTCTGCCAGCATCATCGTATCCGTACTCTTCTTCCGTACCGTCAGCGTAGCGCAGAGCGGTGATACGCCCGAGCAGATCCCGCTCCACCGTCGTCACCGCCGCCGGATCCTCCAAGTGATCGAGCACCTCCACGATGCGGCCGGCAGTATCCCGCACCACTTCCATGTCGCGCAGGGTCAACGAGTTTTCCGTCTCGTGCAGGGTCAGTACGCGCCCCGCGGCGTCTCGCGTCAGCGTGGCGTACAGGCTCTCGCTGTAGTGATGGCGTGCGGTTACCCAACCACTCCAAGAGTCCCGCAGGATCTGGGCCACGTCCGCCCCGTTCTGCAGAACCCTGCCCGGCTCACCCCAGGGATCGAGCTTCACCGTGTACTCGAGACCGTCGGCATCGCTCCAACCCACCAGGCGCCCCGACAGATCCCATTGCCAGCTTGCGCTTCGCTGCATTCGGTTCGTACCGTCCAGATCGCTGTCTTGAGCGACACTGGTCGGCAGACCCCTTCCGTCCCAGGTGTAGGTCCAGCGATCCACCTCGACACCGGAAGCATCGGCGCTCCACATCATCTCGAGGTTGCCTTCCGCATCCCAGACGAAGTGTTCGCTGCTGCCACCAGGAAGATCCCTACGAGTCATCCGCCCGGCCGCATCCCGAATCAGCGAGATCTCCTGCGCTCCAGGAAGGATCTGGCGCCGGACGCGCCCGGCCAGATCGTAGGCCCACTCCCACTGGCGACCCTCGGGATCGATACGAGACACCAACCTGCCTGCCGCATCGTAGCCCAGAGACCAGATCGCGCCGACTTCATCCTCGTATTCGGCCACTCTGCCGGCGGCATCGTAGCGCCACTGGCGGACCCGCCCCATGGCGTCCACCCGCCTCTCGAGGCGGCTCGACGGGCTGTAGTAGAACTCCATCGTGCCGCCATCGGGGGAGGTGATCTGCGTGACCTCCCCCAGCACGCTGGTCTCGAGGCTCCAACTCGAACCGAGAGGATCGCTCAGCATCGACAAATGACCCGCGGAATCGTAGCCCAGAGTCCAACTGGACCACTGACCGTCACCCACTGGCCAGTCCAGACCCGTCAGCCGACCCGCAGCATCGTGACTCAGGCGAATCACCCCGCAAGTGGCCGGAGGCCCCGTCGAGCGGCAGGGCGGATGAACCTCGGCGATCTGCCCGGCAGCGTTGTACACGTATTCGGTGCGCCGACCTTCGGCATCGACACGAGCGGTGATGTCTCCGGTCACCGGGTCTCGCTCGTAGGTCGTCACCGCCTCGGCGCTGCCGTCTCCGTCGGGATCGGTAGCTTCGAATGCCAGCCAGCCGCTGACGTCGTAACCCAGTTCCGTACTCGCCCCGCATGGTGTGGTCAGTCGGGTCAAGCGCCCTTCCGCATTGCGCTCGAAGAGCCACTGGGCTCGAACGCCATCGACCAGCGGAGCCGTGTAGCTCGACAAGCGATGCTGTCCGTCGTGTGCAAAATCGTGCTGCCCCCCCTCTGGATCGGTCAGACGCACCACGTCACCCGTCGCCGCGTCGCGCTCGATGGCCCAGACTCCCCCCGTCGGATCCGTCATCGACAGGCTCATCCCATCGGCATCGTACGCGTAGCTCCACGTACCCCCTCCGGGTCCTGTGACCTGCGTGGTGTCCGTGCCATAGCTGTAAGTCGTTTCCAGGTCTCCTTGCCTGACGGATGTGGCCCGATCGTCCGCATCCGTCAGAACGTGAAAGACCACGGACTGGTCGGGAGCGATCACGTCCACCACGTGGTTCTCTGCGGCCCAACCGAAGGTCCATGACGCACCGTCCGCCCCGACGAAACCGGTCAATCGGCCGGCAGAATCGTAGGACAGGTTCAGCTCACGACCTATCGAATCCAGAATCCGAACAATACGCGGAGCAGGCGTTCCTGACGGCGCCGATTCACCCCACAGCGGCCGGAAAAACTGGACCCACGCCCCATCCGTCGCCTGAATCTTCTCCAAGTAGCCATCGCGATAGCTCAAGTCCAGAGCGTTGCCCGCAGGATCAGCCTCCCGCACCAGCCAGTAGTTACTCTCCCCGGGTACCATCGCGTAGGATCGCACCAGACCGCTGCTCATGGTGACCCTGAAGCCGCCCTGGCCGTCGGGCTCCATGGGACCGAAGGTCGAGGGGCGATCCGGGTTGGGCAGATAGGCTCCGGACCCGCCGGGATCCGCGACATAGGGCACCACACCTCCCTCGTCGGTCAGAAGCAGATACCCTCCCTGTACCGGAATCAGAGTCGAGGTGGGACGCAAGATCCAGTTGACGCCCAGATCGCGGAAGACTCTCGGCTCTTCCCCGTAGGGGACGCCAGGAATCGCTGCCTCCAGGCCGGCGTCGTAGACCCGCCCCACGACCAGCGGCACGCGCGCTGCCAGACTCAAATCCGTCGTCTTGAAACCGAAACGCCCGCTGGAAGTCTGTACGAATCCGTGGCGCAATCCCTCTGTCGCATCACGCTCGAGGGGCCGAAATGGAAAAGCGGAACTTCCCCGTGCAAGTCCCTGCTCGAGCGGAGCCGGCAAGAGGGGCAGGCCAGCGCGAACTTCCTGCCGCGGATCAGCCAGCGACTGGGCACGAAGAGGACTTACCCCCCCCCAGAACAAGTTAGCAATCAGAATGACGAGACAAGACAACACCCCACGCGGCAGCCGCAGCATCGCACTCCCCTCCCACCGCATGCGATATCCGACCGTTCGGACTCATCGGCCCTCCCCTGCGGGCACCTCAACGCCGCAATGGAGGGGGCCGTGCGGCTGTCCGACATATTCCGACAAGTGACAAAGGCATGTCAAGAGCCTCGAGCAGCTTTTTCAGCCCGGAAGGAAAGACTCTCGACATGCCTTCCAGCTCGACACGAGCGGGGACCTGTCCGGGATCAGCCTCCGAGATCCGGGCAAAGCAGGCTTTCCGGATCGTCGGGCTCGCTCTGAACCGACCACTCATCGGCGTCCAGATCAAGATCGGTGATCTTCTCGAGGGGCATCTTGAGATACTTACCTCGGCCCGAGACCGCCACGCTGCCGTCGGGGCAGAGAATGGATCCCTCTCCCTCGAAACTTCTGCGACCTTCGGCAGTGATCGATGCGACCACCTTCAACTGGCAGTCCAGCGGCACCGGCTTGCGGAACTTCATCGAAAACTCCAGGGTCACGCCCCAGATGTCGCCTCCGTGGCGGATCATGATCGCCCGGCCGATGGTCTCATCGAGAATCGCCGCCGAGATCCCGCCATGCAGCCGACCGGGGTAGCTCTGGTGTTCGTCGGCGGGTGTGAACAGAGCCACCAGCCGACGAACACCAGAGCTACCC
>JALTMS010000144.1 GCA_027001345.1 Acidobacteriota bacterium
GATCTGGTCTCGCCCCAGGCCCGCGCCCTCGATCACGACCCGCTCTACATCGAGCTGGCCGACGAACAACTCGAAGCCAGGATCAACCAGGCCTGGTACCAGGTTTCCGAAGCCGCCGCCGACGGTGACGAAATCTCGTCCCTCGGCTTGCCGGAGGGTACGCGGCGCGTGCGCTTCCGTTGGGCCGACGGCGCGGGACTCGAGGTGGAGAAGACGATCTTTCTCCCGGGGGACGGAGCGTTCCTCGCGTGGATCGAGTGGGACGTTCGCTGGCAGGGCCGCTCGCTGGACGATGCGGCGATTTGCTGGGGACCGGGGATTTCCCGATCGAACCCGGGGGATGCCAAGAACCGCTATGCTTACCGCGGTCGCGCGATCGCCGCTCTGTCTTCGGGCATCGAACGCTACAACCCCTCCAAGGTCGATGGAGACATCTCCTGGCCTGCGGCCCTGGCGCCCCGCTGGATGGCCCTCGACGCGCAGCACTTCGCGGTGGCGATGATTCCGCGCCAGCCGGGAGTCGGCATGGTGCGCCGCTTCGATCTGGCGAGCCTGGGAGACAGCGCCGAAGAGCAGAATCTGGCCATCGCGACCACCGCCCGGGAAGTGGTGATCTTCGGCGGGCCGAAGGAAAACCACCTGCTCAAGGCGCTCGATCAGAGGCTCGGCGTCGATCTGACCAGTCTGGTGAACTGGGGCTTTTTCGGTTTCCTGGCCCGGCCGCTGTACTTCGCGCTGGCCTGGCTCGAAAGGGGTGTGGGCAACTGGGGCCTGGCGATCATCGTGATCACCGTGGTGATCAAGTTGATCTTCTTCCCCTTGACCCAGAAGTCGATGGTCAACATGCGGCGGACCCAGCAGCGGATGGCCAAGCTTCAGCCCAAGGTGCGCAAGATCAAGGAGAAGTACCGGGACAAGAAAGACATGGAAGCCCGGCGGAAGATGAACGAGGAGATGATGGCACTCTACAGCCGCGAGGGGGTCAATCCGATGGCCTCGCTAACCGGCTGTATGCCGATGTTGCTCCAGTTGCCCGTACTCTACGCGATGTACACCGTGCTGAGTGTAGCCACCGAACTGCGGGGTGCTCCCTTTTTCGGCTGGATTCACGATCTCTCGGCTCCGGATCCCTACCTGGTCACGCCGCTGGTGATGGGCGTGACCATGCTCGGGCAGCAACTGCTGACCCTGACCAAGACCGAGGATCCCCAGCAGAAGAGCCAGCAGCGAATGATGCTGATGATGCCGGTGATGTTCACGTTCTTCTTCCTGCGCTTGCCCAGCGGTCTGGTGCTCTACTGGCTGGTGAACAACATCCTCGGCATCGGCCAGCAGGTGCTGATCAACCGCCACGCGGAACGGGCGACCGAGTAGCGAGAACGAAAGCGTGAGGTTCTGATGAGCGACGAGAGACTCAGGTTCGAAGGCAGGGATATTACCGAAGCGGTGGCCGCGGCACGGCGGCATTTCGGGGTGGCCCGGCACGACCTCGGTTACGAGGTGATCCGCAAGGCGGGGGTGGGAGAGGTCGCCGAGCCCGGTGCCGCGATGGTGGAGATCGAGGCCTGGAAGCAGCCGGGGGCCAGACCGCGTCCCGAGCCGCCGACCGACGATGGCTACGGGCGTGGGCGCCGCGAGCGGCGGGATCGGCCGGAGCGTCGTCCCCGGCGCGAGGAGCGTCAGGCCGAGCCCTTCGAGCAGCCGCCACTGCTTGCCGATCCCGAGGTCAGCGATGTGCGGCAGATCCTCGAGAAGCTGGTCAACGCCCTGGTCATCGGTCTCGACCTGCGGCTCTACGTCGAAGAGATCGTCGAAAACGGCGTCGGTCTGCGGGTGCGGATGAGTGGTGGTGACGTGCCCCTGCTGCTCGAAGAGCAGGCCGAGGGCCTGGAGAGTTTCCAGTACCTGGCCAATCGCATCCTGCATCGGGACGGGCGGATTCCGGGGCGGGTTTCCTTCGATGCCGGAGACTACCGCGCCAGGCAGGAACAGGCCCTGCTCGAGCAGGCCCGTAGTGCTGCCGAAGAGGTGATCCGCAGCGGCCAGACCCACAAGATGCCGCCCATGGGACCCTACGAAAGGCGACTGATCCACCTCGCCCTGTCCGAAATGGAGGGCGTGCGGACGTACTCCACCGGCAGCGGCTACCGTCGCCGGCTGCACATCGCGCCGCGCTCGAAGGAAGGTGGCGAGGAAAGCTGATGTCTTCGGTCGAGCTACTCGATGCCTCCCGCAGCCTGCTGCTGGTGATCGATCTCCAGGGCAAGCTGATGGAAATGATCGCCCGCCCCGACCTGGTCGTGGCCGGCACCCGCCGGCTGATGGAGATCGCCGAGATCTTCGAGGTGCCGGTGCTGCTCACCGAGCAGTATCCGCAGGGCCTCGGACCGACCCATCCTCAGGTCCGGCAGACCTTCGACCAGCTTCGTACCCGCAAGGATTTCCTGACCAAGACGAGTTTCGGCTGCTGTGGAGACGACGGCTTCGGCCGGGCCCTCGACGGACTGCTGCCGGGGATCGATGCCTCACGTCGCCAGATCGTCGTCGCCGGGATCGAGGCGCACATCTGCGTGATGCAGACCACCGTCGAGCTGCTGCGCGCGGGCCATCAGGTCCACCTCTGCTGGGAGTGCATTTCGTCGCGGGGCGAAGAGTATCGTCGTCACGCCCTCGACCGGATGCAGCAGGCCGGCGCCCAGTTGACCAATCACGAGTCGGTGGGCTTCGAGTGGGCGCGGGACGCCGGACATCCGGGATTCCGGCAGCTCAATCGCCTGCTGCGCCAGGGGCAGTTGACCTGAGATCCATGGCCGGTGTGCGCTGGTCGGCGGCTCTGCTGATCGGAGCCGGATTGCTGGTCACCGCCTTTCCCGCGGTGCTGGCCGGTCGTCTCGACCAGCAAATCGGCCGCAGTGAGGTGCGGGTCTACTCGAGCCCCTTTTCCGTATTGCGTGGCGCGGATCTGGAAGCCATGGATCTTCCCCGTCGCCTCGACCGTCTGGGCTACCGGAGGGTTCACCAGCGGCCCACGGCAAGTGGAGAATACTTCTGGGGCCGGCAGACCTTCTGGATCTTCCAGCGTGCTCATCGCTCCGCTGGCCGAGACCATCCCGCTCGGCTGACTGGACTCGAGCTGGATCCGAACGGGCGCGTGGTGGCGGCGATCGATTCCCGGCGCTCGCCGATCTCCCGCCACCGGGACGTCCTGCTGGAGCTGGAGGGCGAGGTGCTTGCCGAGTCCCTCGACGAGCTGCGCGCCCCCCGGGAACCGGTCACCCTCGCGCAGCTTCCCGAGAGCGTCTGGCGCCCGGTGCTGGCCGCCGAAGATGCGCGTTTCTTCGAACACGGGGCGCTCGACACGCGTTCGCTGGCTCGGGCCGCGCTGGCCAACTTGCGGGCCGGCCGGGTGGTGCAGGGGGGAAGCACGATCACCCAGCAACTGGTCAAGAACCGGGATCTCAGCCCCCGGAGAACCCTGACCCGCAAGGCCAGCGAGGCGGTGCTCGCTCTGGCGCTGGAGAGCGAGTACGACAAACGCGAGATTCTCGAGGCCTATCTCAACTCGGTCTATTTCGGCCAGGTGGAGGGTGTGGCGATCTATGGTCTGGGACGGGCGGCGCGGACGTTCTTCTCCCGTCCCGCAGCGGATCTGTCCCTGGCGGAGGCGGCCGCGCTGGCGGCGCTGATCCAGGCCCCCAATCGCCTGTCCCCCGTGCGCCACCCCGAAGCTCTGCGCAAACGACGGGACTGGGTTCTCGGTCGTATGGAAGAGCTGGGATGGGCTTCGGCGAGTCAAGTCAGCGCCGCACGGCAGCGCGGCGTCGAGCCGCACCTGACTCGACCCCGCTCCACCGCTCCCCGGGCTTTCCTGCGCTTCGTGCGGGATTTCCTCGCCGAGCATCGCCGGGGAGGACATCGCTGGGCCGGTTCGAGAATCGAGACCACCCTCGATCCGCTGGCGCAGGCTGCTGCGGTCGAGGCCGTCGCCCAGGGTCTCGAGCGCCTGGAGCGGAGCCGGCGCTCGCTGGCGGGCAGCGATCTGTCAGCGGCTCTGGTTTCCCTCGATGCGAGCAGCGGCCGCGTGCTGGCATGGGTCGGTGGCGACCCCCGGCGGCGGGATGGAGAGCTTTTCGACCGGGTGCGCCAGGCGCGCCGGCAGCCGGGATCGGCGATCAAGCCACTGCTGTTGCTCGAAGCCTTCGAGGATTGTGGAGATCGACGCCCCCTGACCCTGGCGAGCCGGATCGCCGACGAACCACTGGTGATGGAAGTCGACGATCAACTCTGGCGGCCGAAGAATTTCGATCATCGCTTTCACGGCGTGGTGAGTCTGCGGAGGGCCCTGCGCGAGTCCTACAACGTTCCCTTCGTACGGATTGCGCGATGGTGTGGCCTGGAGGCGACCGCGCGTCGCCTGCGCCGGGCGGGCCTCGACCTGGGCCAGGCACCTCCTCCCTCGTTCTCACTGGGGGCGGTGGAGGTCGCACCCCTCGAACTGGCCTCGGCTTACCAGGTCATTGCTGCCGGTGGCAGGCGCCGCGATCCCTTCCCGGTCTTTCGGGTCGAGCGATCCGGCGGGAAGAAGGTGTTCGGCTGGCGCGGGCGCTCGCGTCGCGTGGTCACTGCGTCCACCGCGTGGCTGGTCCACACGGCGCTGCTCGATGCGGTCGAGCGCGGGACCGCCCGGGGCGCGGCGCTCGAGGGGCTGCCCGCAGCAGCCAAGACGGGCACTTCCTCCGATCTGCGCGATGCCTGGCTGGTGGGTCACGTGGGCCGGGTCGTCACCGCCGTCTGGGTCGGACGGGATCGCGGAGAGAGTCTGGGACTCACCGGTGCCCAGGCGGCTGTGCCGATCTGGAAGGCGTACATGCAGCGCGCGGCGCGGGCCTGGTGGAGCGGTCCGAGCCAGGCTCCGCGAGGCATCGTGGTCAAGCAGATCGACCCCCACACCGGTCTGAGGGTGCGAGCATGGATCGGGCGGGGGCGGCCGGAGGTCTTTCGCTCACGGGTCCTGCCCCCGCGCAAGGCGCTGATCGGGCGCAGCCCGGCGGTGGAGGTGGTTCGCTGATATCATCCCGATCCCGCCGATACGTCGGCCCCTGGCTCGAAGTGCCGCCAGTGAGGACGGGTCGGGCTCCGGGGGATCGTTTCGGTGCTCGAGCATCCCGGGTGTGACCTCTGGTCATGCCACGGCGGGAAGGCCTACCTGCGGGCCGCCGCGCAGGCATCTGCGGCGGTTCGGTTCGCAAGCTCGCAAATGTGGTGGGATCGCCCGCCCTGCGGTCCGACCGGTACAGAAGGGGAGAAACGTAGATGAGGAAACTCGACAAGGTATTGTTGCTCGGTCTCGTCCTGGTACTGGCAGTCGCTTCGGCTCCGGCCGAAGAGGCTGAAAAAGACTGGAGCAACACTGCTGAATTCGCTGCCGTGATCACTGGAGGCAACTCCCAGACCACGACCCTGTCGATCAAGGACACCTTCAAGAAGACCTATGCCAACGGAGAGCTGACCGTTGGCATGGTCGCGCTGAAGGCCAAGCAGACCGACAGCAACCCGCGCAACTCGGGCGGCAATCTGATCGTCGATGAGATCACCAAGACCAATGCGGAGTACTACTCCTTGGAGGGCAAGTACCGCGGCCAGATCCGCGAGGGGTTTTTCTGGTATGCGGGAGGCGGCTGGGAGCGCAACAAGCCGGCCGGCCTGGACAACCGCCTGAACGCCGGCGGTGGACTCGGCTATTCGATTCTCAAGAATGCCACCAGTGAGCTGAGCGGGGAACTCGGCGTCAGCTACGTCGACGAGAGCTACCTCGCGGGCACGCTTCCCGACGGGGCGGACTATCTCAATACCCGTGCTTTCATCGGCTACACCCGCAAGCTCAGTTCGACTGCGACCTTCGACACGTCAGCGGAGTTCTTGCAGAACATGGAAGACTCCGATGATTTGCGGGTCAATGCCGAGGCGAGCGTGACGGCCAGCCTGACGAGCAAGCTGGCGCTCAAGGTCGGCTACAGCATCAAGTACGACAAGAGCCCGGTGACCACGCTTCTGACGGACCCGGCCGACCCCCTGGCGCCCCCCGTGCTCTTCGAGTTCGACGACACCGACACCATCTTTGCCGCCTCGCTGGTCATCAACTACTGATCCCACGACAGGCACGAGCGCTTCGGTCGAGGCGCTCGTGCAGATGGCGACGCGGGATCGGCGGCTTCGCCGCGAGCGGCTCAGAGCTTGTCGAGGATGCGCCGCTGGAGTTCGTCGAGTGGCTCGTCCTTGCGCCCGGCCAGTCGGCGGGCGGCCCAGGTGATTGCGGCGAGCTGGCGCGAGTAGTTGCGGCAGTGGCGGCAGAGCAGCAGGTGGAAGCGCACCGCCAGGCGCGTCCGCCAGGGGGCGTCTTCGACCTCGTCTCGGGCCATCATGGCGGTGACGTGGCGGCAGTCGAGCATCAGGCGGCTCCGAAGATGCCCTGTTTTTCGAGGCATTCCCGCAGGCGATTGCGGGCTCGATAGAGCATCACACCAAGGTTAGTGACGCTGACCTCCAGCGCGTTACAGGTTTCCTGCGTGGACAGTCCTTCCACCTCGCGCAGCAGGAAGGCCAGCTTCTGGCGTTCGGGTACGGTTTCGAGGCAGCGGGCCGTGTGTTCGACGATTTCCTGATCGTAGAGCGAGTGATCCGCGGCCCGCGGGGGCTGAGTCCACCCGCCTTTTTCGTCGAATCGTCGCTCGACCACTTCGTCGATGTCGTCGTGTCGGCGGTCCTTGTGAAACCCGCGGCGCGCCTCTTGCAGCTTGCGATAGAGGATGCCGAGCAGAAAGGTGCGCACTGTCGAGCGCCCCTCGAAGCGCGGGGCGGCCTCGAAGAAGGCGACGAAAGTGGCCTGGGTCAGGTCGTCGGCCTGCTGCCGGTTGAGGCCGGCCCCACGGGCGGTGCGGTGGACCTGCCGGAGATAGCGCCGCACCACTTCTTCGAACGCCGAGCGGTCCGCCGAGCGGAGGCGCAGCGCAAAGTCGGGAGTATCGATCGATTCGTCCTGCACCGTGTTCTTCCCCTGCGAGACGTCAGCATTCTATCTCCTTCGGGTCGGCAACCCGCAAATCGCGTGTAACGAAGGCCGGGCTGGCGGCACTCACTGATTGCCGCGGGCGAAAACCAGCGCCGCCGGCCTCGAGAAACCACCGGCGCGTTCGCCGAAACGAACAGGAGAT